>JADGBN010000039.1 GCA_015231435.1 Gammaproteobacteria bacterium | reverse complement strand
GTGAGGATGAATTTAGCCAGAAAACACCCCAAGAAGGATTCCCTGCGGGGGAAACTGCTGCGCGCTGGTTGGGATGATAACTTTCGCGCTGAACTGGTCTTTGGTGTCAACCGTTAAAGTATGCGGTTGCCCTGCGACGGGTCAAGAGAAGGCGGGGGGTAAGATTGTTCCCTCGTAAACACCGCCAATCACCAGATACTCCTCTTCCCCCTGAAGAATACCGGGGAGCAGATCGGGAAAGTAGAGAAGTTTACTCAAAGGAACAGCCACCTCAATCACGGTGTCACCAAACTCGTCAGCGCGTTCGCGACTGGCGGTAAAAGAGTTCAGGTTGTTAAGCAGCAAGGTATAGTGACGGCCATTTTTTGCCAGAGGTTGATATTCGTGAATGCGGTTAATGCCGCGATAGAGGGTACTGTGGCTTTGGCTTGGCCAGCGGCGATTAAGCTCATATTGGCAGTAGGTATAGAGTAGATCCAGCTGGGACTCCAGAGCGTTGCTGTTGTAAAGCCCGGCACTGCGGTCGGCAAGATAGCGTTGATAGTGGTCACTGTTAAAGTCGTTTAAGGCACCGTGATGGTGGCGCGGCAGCAGACCAAAACGTGACTCAACCCACCCTTTGAGTACGGCTGCCTCTTTGCTGTTACTGTCAAACAGCCAGCCGCGCAGGGTTCGCAGATAGTCGGCGTTCAGGCGGTTCACGCCGCTATTGTCGGGTGCAAAGCCCGCCTCTTCAGGGTTATCAAGAAGAAAGCTGGCACTCATGTAGTCGTGAAAGTTAAGCGCCCGCTGCGGCGGCTGGTCAAGGGTCTCGAGTTGTTGCCAGAGCGCCGCGTGTAGTTGTGCTACTCCGTCAAGCGTGATAGCGACGGGGTGGCGGGCAAAGGTGAGGCTGCCAAGAATTTGCGGTGGCAGATTGCAGCGATTAATCGGGAGCCGAGCGGTGATCGGAAGGCGTAGCACGGTTGTGGTGTCACTGTCACTGTTCCTAGTCATACAAAACCTCAGACAAAATGGGGTTTTTGTTGTGAACCCGACCTTTATCCTCCCCGTGATGGCCTTGGGGCTTGGTGATTATTTTTAATAAATTCAACTTGTTATCTGTAATTCTAGGGATTGGCACAGCGCTTGCTTTTATCCTCTCGTGTAACAGTTTTTAACTTTTGTTTTTTAAAATATATTCGTGAAGGAGAGGTCATTATGGCGTTACGTCAGTGTGCAATTTATGGTAAGGGCGGTATTGGTAAGTCTACCACGACACAAAATCTGGTTGCAGGTCTTGCTGAGTTGGGCAAGAAGGTGATGATCGTGGGTTGTGACCCTAAAGCGGACTCTACCCGCCTGATTCTTCATGCAAAAGCTCAGAATACGATTATGGAGATGGCTGCGGATGCCGGCACTGTCGAAGATTTAGAGCTGGATGATGTACTGAAAACCGGTTACGGCAATATTAAGTGTGTTGAGTCTGGTGGCCCTGAGCCGGGTGTTGGTTGTGCCGGTCGTGGGGTAATTACCGCGATTAACTTCCTCGAAGAGGAGGGCGCCTACGAGGAGGATCTCGATTTCGTTTTTTACGACGTGCTGGGTGACGTGGTCTGTGGTGGTTTTGCGATGCCGATTCGCGAGAATAAAGCACAGGAGATTTACATTGTCTGCTCCGGTGAGATGATGGCGATGTATGCCGCTAACAACATCTCTAAAGGGATTGTGAAGTACGCCAGCTCCGGCAGTGTGCGTCTCGCGGGTCTTATTTGTAACAGCCGTAATACTGCGCGTGAAGATGAGCTGATTATGGAGTTGGCGCGGCAGTTAGGCACCCAGATGATTCATTTCGTGCCCCGCGATAACGTGGTGCAGCGTGCTGAGATTCGTCGTATGACAGTTATTGAATATGATCCCACGGCGAAGCAGGCGGACGAGTATCGCTCTTTGGCGCAGAAAATCATCGATAACAAAAATTTCGTGATTCCAACGCCGATCACCATGGATGCCCTCGAAGAGCTGTTAATGAACTTCGGCATTATGGAAGAAGAGGATGAGAGCATTATCGGCAAAACCGCTTCTGCCGAAGCCGCTTAAGTGCACCCGACCCTATTTAGGAGAGAACTATGTCAGCTATGAGCCCGAGTGATACCCAGGCACTGATTACCGAGGTGCTGGAGATCTACCCCGAGAAGGCGAAGAAAGATCGCGCTAAACATTTGGCGGTAAATGATCCGAGCCTTGAGCAGTCAAAGAAGTGTATTACCTCTAACCGTAAATCGTTACCCGGGGTGATGACCATTCGTGGTTGCGCCTATGCCGGCTCGAAAGGGGTGGTGTGGGGCCCGATTAAGGACATGATTCATATTAGTCATGGTCCGGTGGGTTGTGGTCAGTATTCGCGGGCAGGACGTCGCAACTATTATGTTGGGACGACCGGCATTAATACTTTTGGCACGATGAACTTTACCTCTGATTTTCAGGAGAAGGATATCGTTTTTGGTGGGGATAAAAAACTCGCTAAAATCCTGACTGAAATTGAGCAGCTCTTCCCGCTGAACAAAGGGATAACGGTACAGTCGGAGTGTCCAATCGGTCTTATTGGTGATGACATTGAAGCTGTTTCTAAAAAAGCGGCAAAAGAGATCGGCAAGCCGGTCGTACCGGTTCGCTGTGAGGGTTTCCGTGGCGTGTCGCAATCCCTTGGTCACCATATTGCCAATGATGCGGTGCGTGACTGGATTTTAGGCAATCGTGATACCGATACCAGTTTTGTCACTACCCCTTACGATGTCACGATTATCGGTGACTATAACATCGGTGGTGATGCCTGGTCATCGCGCACCCTGCTGGAAGAGATGGGGTTGCGGGTGATTGCACAGTGGTCAGGCGATGGGACGCTGGCAGAGATGGAGAACACCCCCAAGGCGAAGCTCAATCTGCTGCACTGCTACCGTTCGATGAACTATATCTCACGTCACATGGAGGAGAAGTATGGTACCCCGTGGATGGAGTATAACTTCTTTGGCCCGACCAAAATCGCCGAGTCGCTGCGCAAAATTGCCGGTTTCTTTGATGCCACCATTCAGGCTAATACCGAGAAGGTGATTCAGAAATATCAGGCTGAATATGAGGCGGTTATCGCCAAGTACAAGCCGCGCCTTCAGGGTAAGCGGGTCATGCTCTATGTCGGCGGCTTGCGCCCCCGTCATATTATCGGTGCCTATGAAGATCTGGGTATGGAGGTGGTCGGTACTGGCTATGAGTTTGGCCATAATGATGACTATGACCGCACTCTGAAAGAGATGGGCAGCGCGACGCTTATTTATGATGATGTCACCGGTTATGAGTTTGAAGAGTTTGTCAAAAAGGTAAAACCTGATCTGATTGGCTCGGGTATTAAGGAGAAGTACATCTTCCAGAAGATGGGTATCCCCTTCCGTCAGATGCACAGTTGGGATTACTCCGGCCCCTATCACGGCTATGACGGCTTTGCCATCTTTGCTCGTGATATGGATATGACACTGAATAACCCCTGCTGGAGCCGCATTGTGCCACCTTGGCAACAGGCTGCTGCCTAGCAAAAGCGTTGCTTACCTATTTCCCGTTCATTCGTTTCTAACCCGTTAGTCCACAGATTGGTGGCGCGGGAGGAGAGTCATTATGAGTCAAGTTGTTGAAGATATTCAGGCGAGTTATCCCCTGTTTCGTAAGGAAGAGTACCTGCAGACCCTGAAAAACAAGCAGGAGCAGTTTGAAGAGCGTCACCCGCAGGAGACGATCGATGAGACCTTTCTCTGGAGCACCACTGCCGAGTACAAGGAGATTAACTTCAATCGTGAGGCGTTGACGATTAACCCCGCCAAGGCGTGCCAGCCACTGGGTTCGGTGCTCTGCGCCCTGGGGTTTGAGAAGACGCTCCCTTATGTTCACGGTTCACAGGGGTGTGTTGCCTATTTCCGTACCTATTTTAATCGTCATTTTAAAGAGCCGGTGGCGTGTGTCTCTGACTCGATGACTGAAGATGCGGCGGTATTCGGGGGGCAGCAGAACATGAAAGATGGTCTGCAAAACGCCAAAGCCCTTTATAAGCCTGAGATGATCGCTGTCTCCACCACCTGTATGGCGGAGGTGATTGGTGATGACCTGAATGCCTTTATCGGGAATGCTAAAAAAGAGGGTTTTATTGAGGCCGATTTCCCCACCCCCTTTGCCCATACCCCAAGCTTTGTCGGTAGCCACACCACTGGCTGGGATAATATGTTTGAAGGGATACAGCGTTACTTTACCCTTAATTATATGGAGGATAAGTCGCCTGGTAAAAATGGCAAAATTAATATCGTTCCCGGTTTTGAGACCTATCTTGGCAACTATCGGGTGATGAAGCGGATGCTTGAGGAGATGGGCGTTGATTACTCACTGCTCTGTGATCCCTCCGGCGTGCTCGATACCCCTGCAGATGGTCAGTATCGTATGTACGATGGCGGCACTAAACTTGATGAGATGAAGGACGCTCCCAACGCCATTGATACCCTGATGTTACAGCCTTGGCAGTTGGTCAAGACGCGTAAATTTGTCAAAACAGTGTGGAATCAGCCCGCTTCTGAGATTGATATTCCGATGGGTCTCGGGGCGACCGATGCCTTTTTAATGAAAATTGCCGAGCTGACCGGCAAGCCGATCCCTGATTCATTGACCCGTGAGCGCGGTGTTCTGGTCGATATGATGACCGACAGCCACACCTGGTTACATGGCAAGAAGTTTGGTGTTTATGGTGATGCCGATTTTGTCCTGGGTATGGTTAACTTCCTTCTCGAACTTGGTGCGGAGCCGACGCAAGTGCTTTGTCAGCACGCTAACAAACGCTGGAAGAAGGCGGTCGAGACAGTGCTTGCGGCGTCACCCTACGGACAGAATAGTGAAGTACACATCGGCAAGGATCTCTGGCATTTCCGTTCGCTGATGTTTGTCAATCAGCCAGACTTTATGATTGGTAACAGTTACGGCAAGTTTATTCAGCGTGACACCCTGCACAAGGGGAAAGCGTTTGAAGTACCGCTGATTCGTATCGGTTTCCCGATATTTGATCGTCACCATCTACATCGTGATACCACGCTCGGCTATGAGGGGGCGATGTATATGATTAAGACCATCGTTAACACCATTCTTGAGCGACTTGATGATGCGACTCGCGGTATGGGAACCACCGATTACAACTACGATCTGGTGCGTTAACCACGCTTGGGAGATTGCGATGCCAAATGTGATGATTCGTGTGAAGGAGAATGGCAATCTTCTCTTCTATATCGCCAAAAAAGATCAGGAAGAGGAGATCCGTACTGTTGAGTGCGACAGCGACAGTGAGTGGGGCGGTGAGATCGAGTTAACCGATGGTTCGCGTTACTACATCGACCCGATGACCCCACGCCCGACCTTCCCGACGACACTGCGTTTTAAACGTCTTTAGTAAGGAGAGTAGCATGGCTCTGAAAATTGTAAGAGATATCTGTACCGCTTGTGGTGATTGTGAACCAATCTGTCCGACGCAATCGATTACCCCGTTTAAGGGAGTATTCAAAATTGCAGCGGATACCTGTACCGAGTGCGAAGGCGAGTTTGATAACCCCAAGTGTCTTGAAGTCTGTATGGAGGATGACTGCATCGTTCCGGTGTAGTGATTAACAGTGATGATTGAACAACCCAAACCTGCCGGTACGATTCGCGCTGCTTGCGCCAGTCACGATGATACGTTGCTGGATGGCCATTTTGGCTCCTGTGAGATTTTTCATATTTATGAGATTTCAGCAACGGGGTGGCAACTGGCGGAGAGCCGAATGGTCGCGGCAGGTGAGGGTGATAGTGGCGGTGAAGATCGTATTGCCGAGCGGGTTAAGTTGATTAGTGACTGTCAGCTGCTCTTTGTGATTTCGATTGGCGGGCCTGCGGCTGCGAAGGTGGTGCGTGCTGGGGTGCATCCAGTCAAAGTGCCTAAAGTGGTTACGCTTGAGGCACAGATGGCGAGCCTGCAGCAGGCGATTGCCGATAATCCGCCCCCCTGGCTGGCAAAAATAATGGGTTTGCCGCTGCGCCAGGGGCGTCCCGAGTGGGCAGAATCCCCATGATTATGCCGGCACAACTTGCAGAAATTGGTGAACGTGTCGCAGCGGCGCTGCCTGATATCGAGAGCCAGCTCTGTGAGTTGCGTCAGATCTATCCGGGGTTGCATTTTACCTACTGTCAGGATGACGATGTGGTGGCAATGAAACCCTGCTATCAGCATCCGCAGTTTAACCTCTATCTGGTGGACAGCCGGCAACACTGTCTTACCCTGACCGATGACCCGATGATTGCCAGCGGGGTCGTGGTTGCTGAGCTTTTCAGCTGACCATGTCGCACTCAGTAAAGACGCCAGTAACCGAGATTGTGGCGAAAGCAGAGTCGCTGGCACGGTTATGTGAGCAAACCGATGTTGCATCGGGGGTTGAACAGCTGCTTCAGGGTGTGAATGAACATTTAGGTCTGGGCGATGGCAGTGGTTTTAGTCATCGCCTGAGTCGCGGCGGCTGGCACCGTATCGGCGGGGTGGTCGATAACCACTATCAGCCGGTCTCTAGCAATTTGCGTCACTGGGTTGAGATAGAGCACCACAGTGATTTGGATCAGCTGATGCTGGACTATCTCGACGCCGGCTATTTTGTGACGCGTATTACAGGTAAAACACACTACTTTACGCTGCCGTCAGGCAGTGATCCCGACGCTTTTATGCAGCTTGAAGTCGAAGCGTTGCAGGAGGTGCTGGAGCGCCCCTTAATTGATCGTGACTGGTATCCCGATAGTCTTGAGGAGTTTATAGATCCGCTTGACTATCCGAAGCTTGAACCAGAGGTGGTTGCCGCACCGCGTTATCAACTGCGTCGCCTATTTGCGGCAGCAGATATTTTAGGCAGGCTTGCCAAGGATAGTCGCCGTCAACAAAATTTGCAGCGTTTTCTGGCGGACTGGCAGCGCTCAAGTGCCGCAGATGATCATCACTTCTCTCAGCACTGGCTTCTCTCGCTACAAGCGTTTACCGATAGTGAGGGAAGTCAGCGTTACAACGTGCGTCCCCTTGCCGCCAGTGTGGATAATCCACCACAACTTCCTGATGATAATAATCTGTTAAATGGCAGGGAGTTGGCAAACGCCATTCATCAATACGATCGTGCTTTTGCCTATCCTTTTGCTTGGTTCTTTCAGATGCTTAGCCATAAAGGAGAGAACTATCATCTTGCCAATGCGGTGCTGCAAGATCAGCTTGGTGCCTACGACTACCTTCCTGTCAAAGATCTGAAAATTCTTCGAGATTGGGAGGCACAGCCTTATAGTGTTTAGGTCTCTAGCGGACCACTTAATGGCGTTAGTTGACGCTATACCCGTCATCCTTGAAAATGCTGGTTCGTTGGCTGCAGTCGCTCACCCCAATCACTTAGGTTTACTAAGCTCATGGGGATTCGCGCCTTTGCCGCCTTCCATCATTTCTAATGATTTTGGGTATATACCTGTTTTTTTTGAAAACGGTGGTTCATCCCTTCGACAGCGAGTGGTTCTTGATGGTTGCCAATGCAGCTGTCATGAAATTTTCACAGAAAAGGGGTTGTACCAGATTTTAGGCAGTGTAAACTTCACCTCTGTCCACTCTTAATCAGGCATCTCTGCATTGTTCTCATCACTTTTTACCCGGCGTCAATGGGTTCTCTTCTCGGCGTTGCTGCTTTTTTGGCTCATTTTAATGAACTCGCTGGCCACAGATGTGCTTATCACCGGGGTGGTGGTCGCCCTGCTGATCACCTTTACCTGTGGTAACGGTCTTACCTTTTTTACCGAATTTCGCTGGAGTCGTGAGGCGGTGGTTGCCGGATTTCTCTACTATGGCTACTTTTTTAGCGAGCTGGTGAAGTCAAATATCCGGCTGGCGCAGATTGTCATCTCCCCCTCGTTGCCGATTAATCCAGGCATTGTCAAAATCCGCACTGAACTGACCAGCCAGATGGGGCGGTTGATGTTGGCTAATTCGATTACCATGACTCCGGGAACGCTGACCGTAGAGCTTGATGGTGAGTGGCTCTATGTGCATTGGGTGACGGTTGAGCATGAGGATATTGAGTCAGCGACACGTCATCTTGCGGCGGGCTTTGAGCGCTATCTAAAGGTGATTTATGGCTGAACAACTCTTTGTGCTGTTAATCGGCCTTGCGGCGGTACTTACCGCTTGTGGCTTTCTTTTGACCCTGTTGCGCTTTGTCAAAGGGCCAAGCTCGGCGGATCGGGTGGTTGCCTTTGATGTGTTGACCATTATTAGCATTAGCGGGATTATTTTTGCGGCGCTTATGGCAGATCGAATTATCTATCTTGATGTGGCGCTGGTCTATGCGCTGCTCTCTTTCCTTGGGGTGATTGTGGTTGCCCGTTATCTGGAGCGCGGTTTATAAATGGCAACTATGCTTGATTTAATTGGCGCGCTACTGCTGGTTTGTGGCACGGCTTTTCTATTTTTGGGGGGCGTTGGGCTGGTGCGGATGCCGGATACCTATAACCGTATTCAGGCGGGAACCAAAACGACCACCCTGGGCACCTTGCTAACCCTGTTAGGGGTCGCTTTCATTCATCCCGACTGGTCCTTCAAGTTGCTGTTAATCGCTATTTTCCTGCTCTTTACCAACCCGCTCTCATCACAAATTATGGCACGGGCGATTCATCGTAATGGTGGTGATCAGTCGCCGCTAACCCATATTGATCGTCTTGCCGAAGATAAGGGGCGTTAAGCGGTGGATCTGTTTATTCGGGATAATCTGATGCTGGCGATGCTGCTGCTACTTAGTTTGGCGATGCTGGTGGCGGCGTTTATGGCAATTTATAGCAAGCGTTCACTACCGATTGCGATGTTGGCGGCGGGACTGGTGAGTCTGCTCGCCTCGGTGCAGTTTCTTCTGTTGGGCGCCCCCGATGTGGCGATGACAGAGGCGGCGATTGGCAGCGGTCTGACCACTTTTCTCTTCTTCTTCATTTTGGGTCGGGTAAGGGGAGGGGCTAATCGTGATTAAGCGTTTTCTGGTACTGCTGTTAGTGTTGTCGATGGGGGTGATGTTTAGTCAGTTGCTCGTCGGCTATTCCCCAGATCGCCAACTCAATGCGACTGCGCACTACTATGCGACACAAACGGCCAGCGAGACCGGCGCAGCCAATATTGTCAGCGCCATTATTGTCACCTATCGTGGTCTGGATACGTTGGGTGAGGTGACGGTACTTTTCCTTGCGGCGGCGATTGTCGGTATGGTGCTCTCGGCGAAACAGGGCGGTCAGTCACCAACATCCGCTAGTGAAGCTGAGCGGCAACTGCCGCCGTATCCTCCGGTGGGGGAGCTACTGGCCACCGGAACGCAGCTGTTAGTGCCGCTAATTCTCATGTTTGGCGCCTATGTTATTGTTAACGGTCATCTGACCCCTGGCGGAGGTTTTCAGGGGGGGGCGATTTTAGCTTCGGGAATGTTGCTGCTGTTACTAAGCGATCCGCTGCGCACGATTGGGCATCGCCTGATTTCGGTTGTCGAGTCGTTTTCCGGTCTAGCATTCGTGCTGTTGGGTATTTTGGGTCTGCTGCTTGCGGGGGGCTTTCTTGATAACAAGATCCTTCCGTTGGGAACTTTTGGTTCGCTTTTCTCGGCAGGGGCGATTCCGGTTATCTACATTTTTATCGGCCTAAAGGTTGGCGCAGAGTTTAGTTCGATGTTGCTGAATCTTGCCAAAACGGAGGAGCGCTAATGGCTTATATCGCTTTAGCGACCGGTTTTTTGCTTATTCTTATTGGTCTTTATGGGGCGCTAACGCACTCCCACATTCTGCGGATGATCGTCGCCTTTACCGTGGCGAATACCGGTGTCAATCTGGTGCTGGTCGGGGTCGGTTATATGGGCGGACGCACCGCGCCTATTCTCGATAAAGCGGTCGAGGTGAGTGCTGCTGCCCAGCGAATTATTGATCCGCTGCCGCAGGCGCTGGTACTGACCGCGATTGTCATTGGTCTGGGCGTCACTGCCCTGATGCTCACCTATGCGTACCGACTCTATGTGACACGCGGAACACTCGATATCTCCCGCTATACGGAGCTCAAATGGTAAGTGCCCTCTCTTTTATTGCCCTGCCTTTGGGTACCGCTTTTACGTTGGGGCTGTTGCCACAGGGGATGCAACGTGTAAATTATTTGCTAACGTTGCTAGCACTGGCGCTGCTGAGCCTGATTGCTGCGAGTTGGCTGTTGGCTTTTGCAGCGGGTGAAATCGCCACGCAGCAGATCTTTACTGCGGGAACCACGCCGCCCTTTTCGATTAATCTGCAAATAGGAATGGCTGAAGCGGCGGGCCTGCTGCTGCTCAATCTGACCGGGTTATTATCGGTTATCTATTTGCGTGATACGTTGCATCAACAGGGTGCGCGGGCGATGGCGGTATTGCTGATATTTATTATGGCGCTAAGCGGAATCGTCCTCACCCGTGATCTGTTTAACCTCTTTGTCTTTATTGAACTGACTACCATTGCGACGGGAGGACTGATTCTCTTGTCCCATGACAAACGTGCCCTAGGGGCGGGTTTTAAATATCTTGTGGCGACACAAATTATCTCGATTACGCTGCTCATCGGTACTATTTTTCTCTATCACGACAGCGGCACATTAAATATCGACGGGATGGCGGCGGGAGGGTTAATCACCGGAGAGTCACTGGCACTTTTTTTGGTGCTCATTGCCCTAATTCTGGAGTTAAAACCGTTTCCAGCTAATGGTTGGGCGCTCGATATTTATGAATCGGCACACCCTGCCTTTTCGGCAATTCTTTCGGCCGCTGCGGCGACGGCGGCGCTCTTTGCGGTTGACCGCTTGCTGCTGGTCGGTAGCAATAGCTGGCTTCCCCTTGCTACAGCGGTTGGTGTTGTCAGCTTTGTCGGGGCGAATCTGCTGGCACTGGTACAGCGTAATGATCGCCGTATTCTTGGCTACTCATCGATTGCGCAAATGGGTCTGCTGCTGGTGGTGGTCGGGCAGCGCGATATTCTCGGTGAGAGTTATCTCTTTATTGCTGGCGGGATTCTCTTGGCTCACGCCATTGCCAAAGCCGGGCTCTTCTGGCTTTCGGGAATTATTGTCGCCAGAGATTTAAGCGACTGGCGTGCGCTGCAACGCAACCCCCTCTATATTTTCGCTTTTGCCACCTTTATTGCGATGCTGGTGGGGCTGCCCCCTTTCCCCGGCTTCTATGCCAAGTGGGATCTGGTGCATCTTCTTGCTGCACATGATCGTATTGCCCTGTTGCTGGCGCTGCTTTTTGCTTCGTTGCTGGAGGCGCTCTTTCTCTTTCGCTGGTTTGGTTATGTGATTAAGGGTGAGGCGAATCCTGAAGGGATTATCTGTGCCCGTAATAAACTCGGCGTGATTGCGGCGGCTACCGTTGCTGCGTGGGGTGTTGCCTATCTCTGGGGCGAGATGGCACTTCAGGGTAATCTTTTATACAGCATACCGCTGCTGGCGGCACTCGCCTTTTTGCTGCTGGAGTGGCTTGCGGTCCCCTATAAAAACGTGCTGGCGATAAGCGTGCTGCTCGGTTGGTTTGTGGTTAACTATGCCGACTATAATCCGTTGCAGCTTATTTTTGCCGTAATTATTCTTGTCGGAGGCCCGCTTATTCTCCTCTCCAGCTTTTATGCCCGCGGGCGGCGCATCGGTTTCTACCCTGCAACGATGCTCATGTTCGCCGGTATGGCACAGCTTATTGTGGCAAAAAGCAGTTTTGACTTCTTTGCCGCGTGGGAGATCCTCACTATTGGCTCTTACTATCTGATTCTGCGTGGTAAAGCCTCAGAGCCCCATGCTATCTCCTATATCATTTTTTCGCTGGGTGGCGCGTTTCTGATGCTTACCGGCTTTGCTCTCGCCGCTGCTGGGGATCTCAATTTTCTCCTAAGTAATCTCTCGGAAGTGGCGCCAGCGGTCGCTCCGTGGGTATTCCTGTTGCTGGCGATCGGTTTTATGACGAAAACCGCTGCAATTGGTGTCCATATCTGGTTGCCGGGTGCCCATGCCGAGGCAGAGAGTGATGTCTCACCGATGCTTTCGGGTATTTTGCTAAAAGCGGGCCTTTTTGGCCTCATGGTCCTCATGCTGGAGATGGGACGACAGTCCCTCTACGGCGTTGATCTGACGCATGTGATGCTCTGGATTGGCGCGCTATCGGCACTCCTTGGTAATCTCATGGCAGCGTTTCAGGAGGATGCCAAACGTCTTCTTGCCTACTCATCAATTGCTCAGCTCGGTTATGCCCTGTTCGGTCTGGCGTTAATGAATCATCTTGGTTGGCTGCTGGCGCTGATGTTTGTGATAAACCACTTTATCTATAAATCGATGCTCTTCCTCTCGGTGGGAGGAGTTGCCAAGCGCACAGGAACACGTCTAATGTATCGCATGGGCGGGCTAATAACCCTTATGCCGCTAAGCTTTATTGCGGTGCTCATCGGTATTATCGCCGTATCTGGTGTACCGCCTCTCTCCGGTTTCGGGGGGCGCTGGATTTTCTATAATGCAATTATGACTGCGGAGTACCGTCTGCCGCTGATTATTATCTTCCTTGCGGGACCGATTGCCTTCCTCTACCTCTTCCGTCTGATTCATACCATCTTTTTGGGTCAGCTGAAGGATGAGCATCGCCAGTTGCGTGAGGCACCCTTCTGGATGATTCTGCCGCAGATGATTTTTGTCGCCTGTCTCATGGTCTTTGCACTGGTGCCCGGTCTGGCGTTAAAACGGGTAGATCACTATCTGTTGCAGTACTTCCCCGAGGGGGGGTTAAGCTGGGATGGCTTAACCATTACCAGCCATTTTGGTTACTGGAGTCCGATCTCGATAATGGTGATTGTCGGTGTGATCTTTATGACCCTCTTTGCCTGGCTGCTCTTTGTCAATCGCCGCGCGCAGAAGGTGAAGCAGTTTAATATTGTCTTTGCTGCCGAGCGCCCTTTTCGCCCGGAGACCACCCACTTTGCTTGGAACTTCTTTGCCCCCTATCGCAAGGCGCTGGGCTTTTTAACCGAGCCGTTAGTCACCCGTTTTTGGGATGCGATTGGCGAAGCACTCCATAGCCTTGCCGAACTGTTGCGGCGTTTTTATAACGGTAACGGGCAGACCTACTCGGTTCATCTGCTTGCCTTTGTGGTTATCACCTTTTTACTTGCTCGGGGAGTTTCGTAATGCAGTTTGACTGGATGCAGATCCCCTATTCACTGCTAACCCTTTTTATTGTTTTAAACTATGGCATGCTGCTGAATGCCCTGATTGCCAAAATCGCTGCCAGGGTCGGACGGCGTCACGGTATTCCAATTTGGCAAAATTACGCCGATCTGCTCAAAAACTACGGTATTCGCAGCTCGATTACCCATGGGGTGATGTTCTATTTAGGACCTGTATTCCGTCTTGCGGGTGGGGTGGGGCTGCTTCTCTTTGTGCCGACCATTTTCGGCTCCGAGATGTTCTCCAACCTGAGTTTTGCCGGTGATCTGATTCTTGCCCTCTATTTCGTCTTTTTCGGTACCCTGGGAATGGCGCTGGGGGCTGGGGAGAGCGGCCATCCCCATGCTGCGATTGGTGTCAGTCGTGGTCTGTCGCAGGTGACGACCGCCGAACTCCCCTTTGCTCTGGCAGTCTTTGCGGTGGCGCTGCAGTATCAGACACTCTCGGTGACCGATATCGTTGCGGCACAGCAGGGTGGTTTTTTGAACTGGACACTCTTTACCAACCCCTTCGCGGTCGCAGCGGCGATGTTGGGCTTTTTGGGTTCCATGATGCGTCCTCCCTTTGATGTGGTTTTGGCGCCACAGGAGATCCCTATCGGGCCACCGACGGAGTATCACTCCTCCTATCTGGCGCTGATGCAGACCAACCGCATGATTTTTCCGATAGCGAAAATTGTCGTCTATATGAATCTCTTTTTTGGCGGTGCTGCAAGCTGGCCGGTTTTCTTTATTAAGGTTTTCTTTATCTATATGGTATCGGTACTGGTTGGTGTGGTCTTTCCCCGTTTTCACGTTGAGCAGTCGGTACGCTGGTTTCTCGTCTGGGCGGTACCGTTTGGCATTATTGCCGTGTTAATGGTGTAACGTAATGAAACCTGAATTAGAAAAACGTATTGTCAAAGGACCGGATGGTTTTGAGTTTGAAGTCGACCCTATCCGTGACTACTTTTGTGAAACGCCGCCGACGGTGATGACCGCCGCCTATAGCGCGATTATCGAGAAGCTGTTTAACTGGGCGCGCGCCGAATCTATCTGGATTTTAGGCTTTGGTACCGGTTGCGGCGCTATTGAGATGCGCCCGCTAATGACGCCGCGATTTGATGCCTACCGTTATGGGGTGCAGTGGCGACCGACACCGCGGCAGTCAAACCTCTTTATTATCTCTGGTTATCTCTCGGTTAAGACCCTAAAGCGGGTAATTCGCTCCTATGAGCAGATGCAAAACCCTAAATATGTGGTGGGGTTAGGGAGCTGTACGATTAACGGTGGTATGTACTGGGACTCCTATAACACGATTAAGCGTCTCGATGACTATCTTCCGGTTGATCTCTATATTGCCGGCTGTATGCCTCGGCCTGAAGCGCTGCTTGCAGGCATCGTTGAGCTGAAAAAGATTATTCGCGCCGGAAAGGCAGAGGGTGCCAATATCTATGCCGAAAAATTTGAGTGGTATAAAGCCAACCAGAAACGGGTGATTCATGATTGGGATATGCCCGATTACAACTGGTAGGGGAGAATAATGCAGGCACTTTACCATCGATTAAAGGCGCTTTTCCCGCTGGGTGAGCTCACCGAACAGCGCGAAAACCTTGTTTTTGTGACGGTTGATGCCGCCCATTTACGGTCGTTGCTGCTACAGTTGCGTGATATTGAGGGTTTTACCCATCTGGTGCTGCTGACAGCGGTTGACTGGATTGAAACGGGAGAGTTTCAGCTCACCTATCTGCTGGGTAACCGCGCTAAACGTCAGGATATCGGGGTGCGGGTGATGCTGTCGCGGGAGCAAGCGACGATGGCGACAATTCATGATCTCTGGCCCACCGCTGCGACCTATCAGCGTGAGTTGCGCGAGATGTTCGGTATCGACTTTCCGCAAAGCCCGGGGGTCAACGAAGAGTTCATTCTTGAGGGGTGGAACGATATACCGCCCTATCGGCGTGACTTTAACACCCTTGATTATGCCGAGGCGACTTATAACGATCGTCCTGGCAGGGAGAGCCGTGATCCGGCAACCTATATGCGTGAAAAGCTCTATGGGGAGGGGCACTAATGGCCTATCAACCCGATCGTAGTCAATATCCGCAGCGGCGTCCCGATGGCACGCTGGATATTGATCTAACCTCAGGTAAATATCTTAAACTCTGGCAGGGGCCGCAACACCCCGGGATCACCGGCAATATGTCGGTTGAATTGACAGTGTGTGGTGACGAGGTGGTTGCTGGCAAAACTCATGTCGGCTATCTGCACCGTGGCTTTGAGAAGCTGATGGAGCGGCGTACCTTCATCCAGTGTTTCCCCATTGTCTGCCGAATTTGTGTACCTGAGCCCGATTTTAATGAGTACTGTTATGCTGCTGCGGTTGAGGAGCTGGCGGGGATCACCTCCCCGGAGCGCGCCAACTGGATTCGCACGCTTATTCTCGAAATGGGGCGAATTAACAGCTACATGATGTATCTCGGAGGGCAGGCGGGATCGCTGGGTCAGGGGGTGATTGGCCAGTGGACCACCTATGCACGCGATCTGATGCTTGACCGTTTTGAAGAGCTCACCGGCGCCCGTATCTATCATATGTTTATTCTTCCTGGCGGCGTACGTGATGGCCTGCCCGAGGGGTTTAAACAGCGGATGGAGGAGACGCTAAAGGAGATCGAGTCGATATTAAAAGATGTCTACAACGTCATGTACTGTAATGCGGTCTTTAAAAAGCGTACCGTGGGCATCGGGTATATCGATCCGCAACTACTGGACAGCTATGGCATCACCGGCCCTACGGCGCGTGCGGCAGGGGTTGCCAAGGATGTGCGTCGCGATCAACCCTATCTGGTCTATGACCAACTCGATTTTGAGCCGATTACCGGTAAAGACTCCGATATCTATACCCGTGCGGATGTGCGTCGTCGCGATCTGCTAATGTCGGTTGATCTGATTCGTCAGATCTTGGCGAAAATGCCCGATAGTGGTGAGCTGATGGCAAAATTGCCCAATGTGCTGCACTGGCAGATCCCCCGAGGTGAGACCTATATTCGTGGCGAGTGCTCTCGCGGTGAGTATGGTTACTATCTGGTGACCGATGGCAGTGGTTACCCACGGCGCGTCAATGTTCGGGGGCCCTCCTATACCCATGCGGTGGCGCTGCTGGAGCGGCTTATTGTTAATATTAATATTGCAGATGTGGCGGCGTTAATGGTCTCACTGCATACCTATCCGCCGGAGATTGAACGCTAATGAGTGTCCGCGACCTTCTCTCCCCCTTTAGCGCGTGGAAAAATGTCCTGCGCGATCCGGTCACCATTGCTGATCCATTAAATCGTGACGCCGCACCGCGCTACCGTGGCTTTCATCAAAATGATATCGCTAAGTGTATCGGCTGTGGTACCTGCGAAACTATCTGCCAGAATGGGGCGATAGATATGCTGCCGGTGGACTCCGTTGCTACCAAAATCGGTGACTCTGGTCTGCGACCACGCATCGATTATGGTCGCTGCTGCTGGTGTGCCCTCTGTGTCGATATCTGTATGACCGGCTCACTCACCATGTCCAATGAGTATAAGTGGGTTGATCCTAATCCCGATAACTTTCGCTTTACACCAGGTATTGATCGCAAATCTTGGGATAGTGCCGAGTTGGGTTATCAACGTCCCGAGCAGCATCGTCTGACTGAGACTAAGCGCATAGCGATGCAGGAGCTGGAAGCGGATGAGCGTATTGATAACTTTGCCGAAATTGTAGCCGGTTATACGGTTGCTGAAGCAAAGCTTGAGGCGGATCGCTGCGTCTCCTGTGGTATTTGTGTGGCAACTTGCCCAACACACATGGCGATACCCGAGTATATTGCTGCGGTGCGCGATGGCGATTATGAGCGTGGTCTGAAGATTCTTTATGAAACCAACCCCTTCTCCCAGGTTTGCGGGCGTGTCTGTACGCGAAAGTGTGAGACGAGTTGTGCTTCACGGCATGAGGGGGATGCGATCGCCATTCGTTGGCTAAAACGGCATATTACCGACCAAGTCCCTTACGAGCGATATCGTGAAATTGTCGGTGATCCACTGCCGCCAACGGGCAAAAAGGTGGCGATTATTGGTGCTGGGCCAGCGGGATTAACGGCGGCTTTCGATCTGGCGAGATTGGGACATCAGGTGACGGTTTTTGAGGCAAAAGGGGCTGGCGGTGGCATGACCCGCTACGGTATTCCCGAGTATCGCCTTCCCTATGAGGCGCTTGATCGTGACATTAATCTAATTCTTTCCATGGGTGTCGAGATCCATTACAACTGCCGTATAGGCGTTGATCGCACCATGGACTCCCTGCAACAGGATCATGATGCGGTGGTTTTGGCGATCGGACTACAGCAGGGGCGGCAGACGCGTATTCCGCAATCTAATCATGAGCGGGTCTATCGTGCCGTTGATCTGCTACACAAAATTACCGCTAACGAGCCTTTTGAGTTACCACACTGTGCGGTGGTTATTGGTGGTGGTAATGTCGCTATGGATATCGCCCGTTCGCTGGCACGCATGCAGAAGCAGCAGTATGGGGTGGTTAATATCACAGTGACTGCACTTGAAGAGCAGCAGCACTTTATGGCTGATGCCGATGAGATTAAAGAGGCCCTTGAAGAGGGTGTCTTAATTCGTGACCGCTGCGGCCCGCAGGGCTGCGAAGTTGATACCGGCGGTAAACTAATTGGCCTGAAGACTTGGCGAGTGGTCTCTATTTTTGATGAAGAGCGTCGCTTTGCGCCAAAGTACGATGAACAGGATGAGGTTGTCCATGCCTGCGACACAGTGATTGAGGCGATTGGCCAGTTTAGTGATAACTCGCTGTTGGGTGAGCTACTCACTGAAACATTGGAGTGGGATCGCGGGCGGCTTAAGATCGATGCGGCAGGGCGAACCTCCGAACCATGGCTCTGGTCAGCAGGTGATTGCGTCAAGGGGCCTGATGTTGTCTCTGCGGTTGCTGATGGTCATCGTGTCGCTGCCAGTATTCACCAAAAACTACAGGAAGAGGATCGCTAACATGGCAGAAGGGAGCGGCTATCAGCAGCTTAAAAATCTTAGCACCATTGCCGAGATTCTTACCGTGGCGATCAGGTTCGAGACCACCGCGCGTGACTTCTACAACGCCATGCAGAGTAAGGTGAGTAAACGTCTGCGTTATCTGGTTGATGAGCTTGCCAGCGAAGAGCAGCAGCACATGGATCTCTTCACTAAGCTGATGCAGCAGGATAATCTTGCTGAGGTGTTACAGCAGGAGATTGAGCGCCCTGCCAGTGATCACAAGTTTTCTGACTGCATTCATCTGCCTGAACTCGGTGATGCACCAGATGATCAGGCGATTTTGCAATATGCGCTAATGCGTGAGCATGCGGCGATGGAGCAGTACACTGCCCTTGCCAAAACTGCCCCTGAGGGGCCGGTGAAGGCGCTCTTTATGCTGTTAGCTAATGAAGAGACCAAACATAAAAACGATCTTGAAAAACTCTACTACGAGATCGTTCATAGCGGCGGGGTGTAGCCGCTTTTCAGCACCACTGCATCGTAACTATTCAGACCCCCACCACTTTTCCCCCCTCTCCCTTTGGGAGAGGGTTGGGGTGAGGGTAAAAAAGCAGGGTGTCTGAACGGTTACACTGCATCACGCCGTCAAACCTGACGCAAAGAGCAGAATTAACGCGTAGCGTCCCCCTTTGCCGGCAGCAACCAGTAGCAAAAAGGGGACGAAGCCAACCCGCATCGCCCCCGCGATAAAAGTCAGCACATCGCCCGCCACGGGCAGCCAGGCAAAGAGCAATGACCAGATCCCGTAGCGCTGAAACCAGTGCTGGTAACGCTGCTGCTGCGCCTCGGAAAAGGGGAACCAGCGGCGCTCGCGGTAGTGTAAAAAGAGACGCCCAAGCGTCCAATTAACGACTGCTCCCAAACTGTTACCCAGCGTCGCCACGCCCCAGAGCAGGGGAGGGGAGATCTCACCCTGAATTAGCAACCCCAGCAGCAGCACCTCAGAGGCCACGGGCAGCAGGGTGGCCGCCGCAAAGCTGCTAACAAAAAGCGTGAGCAGCGAGATCTGGGTGACAGGTTCGATGGTCTGTGCGGTGTTTGAAACGGCGCTGTTAGGGGGTAAAGAGGTGGCTGTTAAGGGTCATGTGTACCCAGATGCTGGCAACATAGCCAAGGGCGATAGCCGGTGTCCATTTGAGATGGCCAAAGAAGGTATATTTCCCTC
>JADGBN010000038.1 GCA_015231435.1 Gammaproteobacteria bacterium | reverse complement strand
CTGCTTGGGGCTGACACGCCATATCGCTGACTGATGCGTTTCACGCAAGTGAGACAGCACGCCGATTGAAGAAAACAGGTGCGATTCAGGATTCTGCAGATTTTATGAGGGGCGAGCGCTCAGAATTTCACTCGCCCCATTGACCGGAGGCGGCTAATGGGTGACCCCGTTTCCCTTCTGGCCGCCCGCGTTCCTCACCATCACCTTTACTATCAATAAGTTGCATGGTATTGGCGATAATCTCCGTCGTCGCGCGTTCAACTCCCTGTTTATACCCGTCATCCTTGAAAACGCTGGTTCGTTGGCTGAGCTTAATTACTCTAGGCTCACCCCAATCACATAGTTAGTGTCCGTCAGAAAAAGCCCATTTTCAAACAGGTCACCCCATGATTGTATTTTGGTAATTTATTTTTCTTTCAGGCACTAAATATCAATCGACCCTATTGATCTTTGAACGCAGGATGAACAAGCGATTCAGCATTCATTCAGACAGGGGGGCGCAAAGTACGTCCCACAGTCCGATAACCGCCAGGAGAAATGCATGAAGAACATATTGGTCGTCACCTCAGGAATTGTCGCCATGATACTCAGCACCGCGACATTTGCCGGTCCGCGCGAGGAGCTGCTGACTCAGTATGCCGCCGCCGCCAAGGTAACAAGCTTTTCAGCGGCACGCGGCCAAACCCTGCATACGCAGAACTTTTCGGGCGGAAAGCCTGATACGCCCTCCTGCACGACTTGTCATGGCAAGGAGACTCGGGGGGCTGGTCGGGCGCTGACCGGAAAAGCCATCGAACCGGTTGCCGTGTCAGTGACGCCGACTCGTTATACCGATCCCGCCAAGGTCGAAAAGTGGTTCAAGCGCAATTGCACCGAAGTATTGGGGCGCGAATGTACCTCGCAGGAGAAAGGTGACTGGCTCACCTTCGTGATTGGTCAGTAATTACATTCAAAGGAGACTCCCGTGCGCATTCCCTATCGTCCACTTGCCATCGGCCTCGTGACCTTGGCTTTTTCTGCCCTTTTATTAACCCGTGCCCAGGCCGGTGACAGCCATTTCTTTGCCCCGGTGGCCGATCCGATCGTCCAGGAGGAGTGTGGCAGTTGCCATCTGGCCTTTGCCCCATCGATGCTCCCGGCGCGATCCTGGCAACGCATGATGGGCGAGCTGGACAATCATTTCGGAGATAACGCCAGCATCGATCCGGCCACCGCCGAGAAGATTACGAGCTATCTCGTTGCCAATGCCGGCGATGCGGGTGGCCAGCGCTACAGCAGCAAATTGCTCAAAGGCGTTACGCTAGGTGCCGCCCCACAGCGCATCACAGAATTGCCCAAATGGGTGAGCGAACATCGCAAAGTTCCCGACTGGGAGTGGCGCCATAAAGAGGTGCGCACCAAAGCGAACTGTGTCGCCTGCCATACCGCAGCAGAGCAAGGCTATTACGAAGAATGACTATTTCAGCCACTTTCCTGAGCAGGAGGATTTCATCATGCGACCATTAACCATCATTGCACTGCTTGCCACTGTTTTCTTTTCCATTTCGAGTCATGCCCAGGATGGCCGCTCTGCTAATACAGAAACGGCGAGATGGCTGTCGATTCCCGAAGTGCACGCCAGATTGGAATCTGCCGGCTATCGAAATATCGAGAAGATCGAACGTGAAAGCGGCAGCTATGAGGTCAAGGCCACCGACCAGGCGGGCCGGCGGATCAAGCTGTATGTGCATCCCCAGACAGGCGAGGTCATCGATCAGCGGCAGCGTGACGTCAAGCGCGACAAATACGACGGTGGCTATGCGAAAAGCAATCAGCGCAATTCTGCGGACTGCAACGAACGGCGCTGCCGAGATGACTTGCCCCTAACGGGAACCATCCAACCCGCCGCTGGAAAATGAACCATCAGGAGTCCTGACATGAAAATCTTGCTCGGTTCACTTCTCGCTATCGTCTCACTGGCTTGGGGAATGGATCTGTTTGCTACGGGCGGTAGCAGTGGCGGCACTCTGCCATGGGTAATTCGGCAGGAAGCGCTCTATCTGAGTGGCCTGCTATCGATCGCCTTGATGTCGCTGGCGATGTTTTTATCCACACGTCCCGCTTGGCTCGAATCCCCGCTGGGCGGTATGGATCGAGTCTATCGGACCCATAAATGGGCCGGCATTCTCGGGGTGAGCTTTGCCGTAGTGCATTGGCTGGTCGAGGAAGTCGTCGGAGACATTCTCAAAGCGATGGTTGGCCGCGAAGGCCGCATACCTAAGGAGCAATTCACCGGCTTCATGGAAGTGATGCGCGACCTAGCGAAGGACATGGGGGAGTGGGCGTTCTATCTTGTGCTGGTGATGCTGGTCATCACTTTATGGAAGCGGTTTCCCTATAAAACCTGGCGGGTCGTGCATCAGGCCATGCCGGTGCTTTATCTGATGTTGGCGCTGCATGCCGCCATGCTTGCCCCCGTCGATTACTGGAGCCAGCCTATAGGCATTCTCATCGCGTTGCTTGGCGCTGGCGGGATCTATGGCGCCCTGTACTCGCTGGTCGGTCGCATCGGGAGAGCACGCCGCGCCAGCGGCACCGTGACGGTCATCGAGCAACCTGCCCCGGATCTGCTTACCGTCAAGTGCCAACTCGACAATCATTGGCGAGCTCATCGCCCTGGTCAGTTCGCATTCATTACCTTTGACGAAAAGGAGGGGGCTCACCCATTCACGATCGCCAGTGCTGATCGGGGTGATCGAAGCATCAGTTTCCAGATCAAGGCGCTCGGTGATTACACCCGCACCCTGGGCAAGCGACTGGTGGTAGGTCATGCCGTCAAGGTTGAGGGACCTTATGGTCGCTTCGACATGGCACGGCAGGATGCGAGCGCCCAACAAATCTGGATTGCCGGCGGGATTGGCGTGACGCCTTTCCTAGCCTGGCTGGATTCATTGCAGCAGACGCCGAGCCAGGTTTCTGCGGATCTCCACTACTGCACCCGTGATCGAACCAATGATCCCTTTGTCGCCCGCCTCGAGGCAAACTGCGCAGCGTTGCCTGGCATCCGTCTGCACGTTCATGGCGCCCAACAGGGTGAAACATTGAGCGCTGCCGATGTGGTCGCTGTGCAGGATGGCTCAAGCCGGTCCGAAATCTGGTTCTGCGGGCCGCAAGGCTTGGCAGAAAAGCTCAAGCATGAACTTGGGCGTATCAGACAAGGCCGGTTCAGATTCCACCAAGAAGCTTTTGAAATGCGGTGATACCCATTACCGATCTAACCAAAGGAAATAAAAATTACGGGTCGCGGTAGGGACAGAGGTTACCCTCTGCCCCCCGCACAGATCCCTGTGACACGATATGCAACGCATGTTGGCGAACTGCTTTGTGTGCTTGATGATGTACATGCCACAGTTGTGAACAATTGTTCATATATTGTCAATATATGGAATGTCAATTACGGTGACAGAATAAAAGGGGTCGATTGATCTGTTTGTGCTTATAAATTCTTAAATATCATCTTTACCAAGTGCGGTACATTTTTGTTTAACGCATCGTTCTGTAACTGAGGACCGCTTCGGCGGTTTTGTTGTTTTTATCCTGTTGCGTGATCTGTTGTTGGCTGGATCGAGTGAGGGTGAGGGCATGGTCGCGGTTACTGGCGCGCAGGCGGGGCAAGTTATACTGACGGTCATTGATATAGGGGGGTAGGTAGGGTGTTAAATCGCTGTTGCTGGCAATAAGGTGAAGGTTCTCTTCACCAAATGGGGGGGTGACTTCATAACTGCCTATCTCTATCCAGCGGTTAAGCTCTTTTGCGTCAACTTTGCCGATATAGGGATTTTTTGTCGGGTCATCATTGACTGCCAGCAGGTAGGCGAGATCGGCTTCACTGTGATGCGCAACTAGATAGTAGTAGGCGGGTTGATTAAACTTTATCCGCAGGGTGATCTGCTGTTCGCTGGTAAATAGCAACCCTTGGTCGCCATGATTGCTGCTTAAGGCTACCCGCAGGGAGTCGGGCAGTGGTATATCATGCAGACGTTGTTCAAAAGCGTTGCTGTCGGGTTGGTAGGCAATATCGGCATAGGCGCTTGGGGCGAGTTTAACCATACGGCTGGCGACGCTGACACCTTGACTATTCTCGGCACGATAGCTGACGATAATGCCCTTCTCAACGATTTCGTAGCGACCTTTCAGGGTGAGATTGGCCTCTTGATACTCTGCATGGGTAACCAGGTGAGGGCGCATAGCGTCAATTAGCAGGCGGCTTAACATCGTTGCCTGATAGCCGTTTTGCGGTAGCGCTGCTTCAATAAAATATTTGCCGGAGGGGAGATCTCGGGTTAGCAATGAACCTGCGATTGCCAGCGTCGGTGCCGCCTGTTCTAGTGTCAGCAACTCGTTTTGCAGGGCGGGGAGGTCAATGTTGAGAGCTGGGATTGGGGTGGCATTGAGGAGGCGGGCGACAGCGGCATAGCTGGAAAACTGTTCGCCAAGGGTCATGAGTTTATTCAGTTGTTGGTAACGCAGTCCGCTATCTTTAAGTTTGCTTAGCTGTTCTGCTTCGTTGTCAATCTCTGCGGTGAGGGCATTGAGCTCATTAATATAGAGTGGCGCTGATTTGTCACGGTTAAACCAGGCGTAGCAGAGATAGCCTTCTTTGACGGGGTTAAGTTGAATCTCCACCCCCAGTAGCGGCAGTGCGCTATGGGTGGTGATCGCCTGTTGTGCTTTTATTCGGCCACTCTGATCGCGCTGCTGTTTAAAACTGCTGGAGACCTCTATTTTCAGCGATTCTGATAGCGTCGCGAGCGCTGCCTTGCGCGCCAATTCTGCCGTTTTGGCAACACCTTCGGCATTCAGCTCAAAGGCGCTGGAGGCGGCGCTTCCCAGCAGCAGAAGCAGCAGAACCAAAGCGCGTAATTGGTGCATAACATGAGACGTCATTAAATACATGGGTAAAAAACCGTTATGGTTAATATCGTGCTAGTCGCGGGAACTCTGCGGTTTTGTATTGCCGGATTAATATTATCTGCTAACGGCTCGCGGCCTCAGCCACTGTTGCGCAGTGTCGCGGCGATGCCGTTAATGGTGAGGTGAATTGCACGCTTCACCTGCACGTCTCCGTCCCCGGCGCGGTAGCGCCGCAGCAGCTCCACCTGAAGGTGGTTAAGGGGGTCGAGGTAGGGAAAACGGTGGCGGATTGAGCTTGCCAGGGACGGGTTAGATTGCAGGAATTCCGACTCGCCGGTGATCGCGCGCAGCGCCGTTACGCTAGCTTCCCACTCGCCGCGCAGGCGGCAGAAGATCGCTTCTCGCAATTGCGGATCGCTCACCAGCTTCGCATAGCGCCCGGCAATGGCGATGTCGGTCTTCGCTAGTACCATGTCGATATTGGAGATCTGGGTGCGAAAGAAGGGCCACTCTCGGTACATCTCCCGTAGCAGAGCGATGCCCGTTTCGCCGTGGCTCTTCTGCCAAGTCTGCACGGCAGCACCGAAGCCGAACCAGCCGGGCAGCGCCAGGCGGCACTGGCTCCAAGAGAAGACCCAGGGGATCGCTCGCAGCTCCTCAATTCCGCCGCCGACCTTGCGCGAGGCGGGGCGACTGCCGATGTGCAGACTGCCGATCTCGCCGATCACCGTGGACTCACGGAAGTACTGCTCGAACCCCGCTGTTTCGTAGACTAGGTTGCGGTAGGCGGCGAAGGCGGTGGCGGAGAGGATCTCCATTGCCTGAAAAAAGTCGTTTCGCTGCGTTGTCCCATCCTCACCGTGCAGCAAGGTATTCTCTAGCGTGGCGGCGGCGAGGATCTCCAGGTTACGCCGACCGCTCTCCGGGCGGGCGTATTTGCTGGCTGCGACTTCACCCTGTTCAGTGATGCGGATCTGCCCCGCTACCGAACCTGCCGGCTGGGCGAGAATGGCATCGTAGCTAGGACCGCCGCCACGGCCCACAGTCCCGCCACGGCCGTGAAAGAGCCGTAGCCGCACGCCGTGGCGGGCGCAGGTTTCGATGAGAACGTTTTGTGCTTTGTAAAGCTCCCAGCCGGAGGTGACAAAACCGCCGTCCTTATTACTGTCGGAGTAACCCAGCATCACCTCCTGCACGCCGCCCCGAGAGTCGAGCAGACGCCGATAAAGCGGTAACCCGAGCAGCCGATCCATCACCGCACCGCAGGCGCGTAGATCTTCAATGGTCTCAAAAAGCGGGATGAGATCCAGATCCAGCTCGCCGGACTGGGGACGCAGTACGCCTCCCTCCCGTGCCAGTAGCGCGGCCTCCAGCAGATCGGAGACCTCAGCACATTTGGAGACGATATAACCCCCCACCGCCGCACGGCCATAACGAACCTGAACCTCGCCCATTGCTCTTGCTGTCTCCAGCTCTTCGCAGGTTGTCTCGGAGTAGCGGACAAAGGGCGAGGCGAGTGGCCGAGCGGTGTTGAGCTCTTCGCTTAGCAGGGCGATTCGCCCCTCTTCATCCATCGTTAGGTAGTCCACTCCCGGACGGGCGATTCGCACTAATTCTGCAACCACTTGTTCGTGGATTGCGGAGTTTTGCCGCAGATCGAGGGTGGCGAGGTGGAGTCCAAAAAGATCGACCGCCCGGCGCAGGTGGCGCAGCCGACCCTCGGCAAGCCTTGGGGAGCCGTGGGCCACCAGCGAGTCATTAATGCAGTCGAGATCACTGCGTAGGGCAGCGGCGTTCGCATAGGCCGGTGCCGACTTAGCCTCAGCGTCGCTTATCGGCTCCATTGCGAGGGTGCGAGCGGTGGTGGCAAGGCGCGAGGCGATGCCGATTAGCGCCCGGCGGTAGGGTTCATCCTCGCGGTGAGGCGAGGTGTCCGGGGATCGCGCCGAAAGTGCTGCGAGTTCCGGGGAGATCTCGATTAAGCGAGTTGACAGGGAGAGCTCGGCCCCCAAGGCACGAACCTCGCTCAGGTAATGATCCAGTACGGCGGTGGATTGGAGATGCAGGGTCTCCCAGAGGGTTGCAGCGTTGACGAAGGGGTTGCCGTCGCGGTCGCCGCCGATCCAGCTTCCTAGGCGTAAAAAACAGGGTAGTGCAAAGGCTCTCCCCTGTGTCAGGCGTGCCCGCAACTGATCCTCTAGGTCGGCATAAAATCGGGGTAGCTCGCTGCGAAAGGTCTGATCGAAGTAGGAGATGCCGTTCATCACTTCGTCGCGCACCGTGAGGCGAGAAAAACGCAGCACCCGACTCTGCCACAGGCGCAGAATGGTGCGGCGCAGCATCTCCTCGTTTTCCGCCCGCTCTTGCGGGGTGAGACGAACCCGCTCTCGCTGATCTAGCAGTTGGGCGATCTCCATCTGTCCCTCGCGAATCGTCTTGCGCTGAACTTCAGTGGGATGGGCGGTGAGTACCGGCATCACCAGCGCGGAACGAAAAAATGCCTCTAGCTCAGCATCGGGCGTTGCCGCCGCCTGCTCCAGAGCAAAGGAGATGCTGCCTGGCCCCGGCACAGCACCGGCCTCGGCATCCATGAGGGCGCAACGTAGCTGGTGGTGATCTTCGGCGATGTTCGCAAGCAGCGAGAAGTAACTAAGGGCGCGCACCACCTGATTGGCATTGGGATCAGAGAGGCCACCCAGAATCGCCTTTAGTTCATTGTCGGCTACCGGATTGCCCTCCCGATGAAAGCGCAGGGCGGTCTGGCGTACATTTTCGATTAACTCAAAAGCCGCCACTCCTTCGCACTCGAGAATGGTCTCCCCCAACAAACGCCCTAACAGGCGGATATCCTCGCGCAGCAAGGCCTCCTGATCCTTTAGCTTTGGGGAGTTCATGGCGCTGGAGGGCAGGGGAGTGGGGTTTGGTGTCATGGGGCTGTTTACCATCAGTTCGCGGTCAGCGGCGTTTTGCATCGTTATCTATTTCGCCTCTTTTACTCGACAGCGTTGGCTGCTAGAAAGAGTGATTTGGAGAGTACGGCGAAGAAATCCTGATAGACCTCAGGCTGTTCGATGGCTTCGAGATTATATTGGGCGCTCGCTCTGACCAACATCTCGGTTGCTGATTTGGATCTGACGGTAACTGTCATGCGGATTTGGTAGCCACTTAGTTTTGTCGCTGAGACGGTGCCGAGATCGGCATCGGCCTTATCAATAATAAAGCCGAGATCCTGAAGTGTGGCAATCGCATTTCTGACCACCAGATTTTTATCGTCTGTGGCAAAGGTTCGCGACTGCATATTTCTTAATTTAACCTGTTCATCACCCTGAAGAACCCGCTCATTTTGCGAGACACAGCCAGCGAGCATCAATCCCCAAATCAGCACTGCGACGACGCTTAACACTCTCATATTTTATGTGCCTCTAAAAACACCGATTTCGATAATTTTTCAAAAAAATCAAGATAGATTTCATCATTGTTCAGAGTCTCTACCCGGGAGATGACGTTGCGGTCATTCCAGACTATTCTCTGAAAGGTGACCCTTGCGATATAACCCTCTTTTACTTTTGACGGTAGGGTAATAAAGCTAACCCTAATTTTTTGCTCTTTATCAATCGCCACATTTTTGCCGCCTAACAACATGAAGGCGATGGCCACCGCCACTTGGCCACTATCGGTCGCATCGACATTTTTCGAGGCGGTGACCACCCCGAGATCTTTTTCTATCTCATCAATGGCATAGCCCATATCCTGAAGCACGCCAATACCAGACGAGATTAGGTTTACCTCGTTTTCGGTGGCAAAATAGCGGGATTGGCGCGATCTCTCCTCCAGAGTACTTTCGGAAAGTTTAAATAGCTCTGCCGGAATGGTTTGAAAACCATAGAGCGTTAAGAGCAAACAGAGAAGCAGTAACGACCTTGTCATCAATGTCGCCAGTTAAAATTTGGAGGAGTGGTAGGCAAAGTCCCGAACACGGCTCTGATCATCAAATTTGATAATAATGGTGAGCGTTCTTTGGGTCTTTGAGGATGATCCGGAGCTGCGATTGCCACCGGCAATAATCAAAAACACCCAGCCGTTACTCGACGAGCTGACCGATTCGGTGGCCACTTTATCGTAAACCCACACCTCGCGGCGCTCGGCATCGGTAGAGACCATATTAGGTGAACCGAGAACCTCAACGACCTCCGCACCGCTCATGCCGATTTTAATCTCCTTCTGTACCAGACCAACGGTGAGATTTTTGCTGTTATCGGGGGCTTCAGTGGGTGCGGTCGCACAGGCAGCGAGCGTCAGCAGGGAGATAGCTAAAACAATATTTTTGAACATGATTTCACCATTTGTTAAGAGCGTTGATTATGCAGTTACGAGCCGATTTCGTTCAGTTTAGCAGATGTTGTCGTAAGATTGTGCGGGTGTTGCGTGCGATGTTTGCCATGCTCGAAGAGTGACAACATGGCCGGCACCACAAAAAGAATGAGTACCGTGGCATAGGCGAGGCCGAAGGCGATGGAGGTGGCCATGGGAATGAGAAATTGTGCCTGTCGTGATGTCTCAAAAAGCAGTGGGGTGAGGCCGGCAATGGTGGTGAGGGAGGTGAGCAGTACCGCCCGCAGCCGCTGGCAGGCCGCTTCAGTCAGCGCATCACGAATCGACTCCCCCTTCTGCCGTAGCTGTTGGTAGAAGGTCACAAGAATAATCGAGTCGTTGACAACAATTCCCGAGAGGCCAAAAAAACCGAAAATAGAGAGAATCGTCAGACTCTGCCCGGTTAACCAGTGGCCGAGAATGGCACCGGTTAGCCCGAGGGGAATCGCCATCATCACCAGCAGCGGCCAGCCGTAGGATGAAAAGACCCACGCCAGTACCAGATAGATAAGCCCGAGACCAAGCAGCAGGCCAAGCTTCATATCGGCAAAGGCCGCCCGCTGGTCGGCGCTGCGCCCCTCAAAGCTGTAGCTAATTTGATGGCGAACGACCAGTTGCGGCATAACATCCGTCTCTAGCATGCTAACGATCTCGTTAATATTGTTAAGGTTATTATCGACATCAGCGGTAATGGTCGCGGTCAGTTTGCCCTCGGCATGACGCAGGCTCTCAAAGCCTTGGCGTGACGACCACTGGACAATGGTGGCAAGGGCGACCAAGCGCCCATCCTTCAGGCGAATGGGAAGTTGCTCAAGCGTGGTAAGACGGCGTTGCAGATCATCTTGAAGCTGAATCCGCACCTCAATCTCATCCGCACCTTGCTGATAAATTTGCAGCAGTTTGCCTTCGAAGGCGTTACGCAGCTGTTGCGCAAGGTCGCTGACCGTTACCCCGAGTGCTTCACCGGCGGGGCTGACACTAAAGATGAGCTGTTCGCGCCCATAGGTTAGATCATCATCAATCGCCGAAACACCGCTCACGCCGCGCAGTGTTTCGCTCAGATCGAGGGCGGCGAGTTTAAGTTTTTGTGCATCATCACCGCTCAGCTGGATCTCAAGGTCACGGCTTGGCGGGCCCATGCGGCTGGCGCTAATGGTAAAGTTATCGATGCCGGACTCTGGGGTAACTTTTTTACGCCACATTTTCATAAAGGTTTCGTTATCAATCTCGCGCTGGTCGGAGTCAATCAGTTCGACATAGATGGAGCCGACGCGGTTACCGCTTATCGAGCGTCCGCCGCTGCTGCTACCACGGTGCAGCACATAGTAGGTATCGATAATATCTTTACCCGTCTGCTGAATAATCTCCTGACGTGTGGCGATAAGGCTCTTCTCCACTTTTTCGATAAAGTGATCGACCACCTCCGGTGCGGTACCCGCCACATAGCGGACATTGGCGAAGACGGTGGATGATTCGGGGGAGGGGAAAAACTGGAAGGGGAGACGCCCGCCGACCAGCAGACCAATCGCCAGTATAAGAATGGCAAGCGCCAACAGGAGGGTGGTAAAGTGGTATTTGATGGCAAGGCTCACGAGGGGGCGAAAGCGCTGGTCGCGAAAGTGGTCAAATCCCTCATCAAGGCGGCGGCGCAGTGTCGAGCGGGTATCACGGTGGGCGTCCTTAAAGGCGTTGCGCAGATGTCCTGGGAGAATATAAAAACTCTCAATGAGGGAAGCGATAATGACGCTAATAATCACCATGGGAATCACCCCCATAATGTTGCCTATCTGGCCACCCACCAGCAGTAGCGGTAAAAACGCGGCAATGGTGGTTAACGACGAGGCGATCACCGGCGCGAGCATACGGCGTGCCCCTCCCTCTGATGCCTTAAGCGGATCTTCCCCTTTATCGTAATGGGCTTGGGCATCTTCGCCGACGACAATGGCATCATCGACAATAATCCCCAATGCCATAATCAGCGCAAAGAGGCTAATCATGTTAATGCTCTCACCGGCCAAGTGGAGAATAAAGAGGGTCGCCATAAATGAGGTGGGAATGCCCATGGCGACCCAGAAGGCGACGCGCGTTGAGAGGAAGAAGTAGAGAATAAGCAGCACCAACACCAGGCCGCTAATGCCATTGCTGACCAGCAGCATAATCCGTTGCCAAATAAGTTGCCAGCGTTCGCTAAATACCTCGACGTGAATCTCCGCAGGCAGGGTGGGCAGCGTCTGTGCCAGCCACTTCTCGAGGATTTTTGCCGATTTAAGCGAGTCGCCATGGGTGGCGCGCTGGAGTTCCATGACCACTGCCACACTATCAGCGACAGAGATGGTCTGTTGTTGATCTTTGGCCACCAGGGCGACATCAGCAATGTCATCAATCGTGGTGCGAGCACTATGGCTGCTGTCAATAACCATTTCACGAAAGCCCTGCACGCTGCGTTCCTGACTCAGACTGCGAAGTTCACGGGTGCCATCGAGATCCCCCACCAGCCCAGCGGGGAGATCCTGGCTTTGGCTCGTAATGCGTTGACCAATCTCGTTGAGTCCGAGATTCAGTTGATAGAGAGCACTAAAGGGGAGGGAGATCTCTATGGCGGTATCTGGGAGGCCGTTAATATTGACCTTATCAATGCCCTGCTGCAGCAGTTCATCCTCGAATCTGCGGGCAATATTTTGCAGTTCATGTAGCGAAGTTGGGCCGCTAATGAGCAGTTTAGCGACGGACTCATAGGGAACCAGATGTACCACTTTCGGGCGTTCTGCCTCGGAGGGGAGGCTGGAAAAGTCATCAACACGCTGTTTTACCTGATCCAGAGCGGTAATCATATCGCTGCCTTCAGCAAACTCAAGGGTGATTCCTGATACCCCCATTGCCGAGGTGGATTGCATTGAGTCAAGGCCATCGACACTGCGCAGCCGCTGTTCCAGCGGGGTGGTGATGCCGGATTCAATATCCTCGGCACTGGCACCACCCCAGACAGTGCTAACCGTAATGACTTCACTTTCAAAGGTGGGAAAAAATTGAATATTCAATAATTTAAGGGCAGCCACGCCACTTAGCAGCATCATTATCATTAGCAGATTGGCAGCCACTTTGTGGTTGGCCATCGTCCCCAGCAGATCATGTTGGTGTGGCATTAGGGGTTCACCTTCACTTTTAGGCCACGGCTGGCATTGGGCAGGTGGGTCACCATCATGGTCGCCGGAAAGGTGAGCGGATCGCTGCTCTGCACCAGAATTTGTGAATTGTTGTCGCTATTGTGAAGGTTGCCAACTACCTCAACCGTCAACGGTTGCAGACGTCCGTCAATGACCTGATAGATAGTCTCGCTGCCATAGAGTGCCTGCGGCGGCAGGGCAAAGAGATGCTCTCGGGGGGGGAGTGTTAGGGTAACTGCTTGAAGTGAGCCGGGTTTTAGCGATTCACCTGCGGCGCTGACCTGAAACAGCGCATCAAAGGCGCCCGGCTCGGCTTTTCCCGAAATTTGGCGCAGTGTCAGGATGAGTCCATTTTCACCCCTGGCAGTGATCGGAATGTCACGCATCAGGGCGTTACTCAGCGGTTGCAGATAGCGGTCGGCAAGGCGGGCACGCAGTTCCAGGGTTGTCACCTGATAAAGTTCAAGTAACTGCTGCTGCGCCTGCACCCGCTCGCCAACCGCAACCGCCAGTGAGGCGATGGTGGCGTCGTAGGGGGCAACAATGCGGCTGCGCTCCATCGCCAGTGTCGCCTCAGCGAGGCTACTTTCGGCGCGTTGCAGACGTGCCTGCAGCTGGGCGAGGGAAGCGGGGTAGTTATCGACCTCGAGTTGGCGCTGGGCGAGGGCAAGCTCTTGACGCACTACCGCCTGTTGCGCCTCATCTTGACTCTGATCTGACACCAAATTCTGCTTTTGCAGGCTTTTGGCGCGTGACAGTGCGGCGCGGGCGAGCTCCAGCAGGGTCTGCTCCTGTATTAATGCCTGACGGCTAAACTGCTGTTTGGTGGAGAGTTGGCTGATTTGCGCCTTGAGATCCGCGACATCGGCAGCGGCTGCCGCAAGGCGGGGGTTAAAATCACGCTCATCAAGGGTGAGCAGTAGATCCCCTGCCCGCACCTTTGCCCCTTCATGGGTATAAATTGCCGTGACCACCGCAGCGGCAGGCGCGGTGGCGGTGAGCTGTTGCGGTGCCTCAACGCTGGCAAAGATCGCTAATTCCGGTGCCAGAGCGGTTGGCGAGACCGCAACGACGTCAATTTGCCACTCCTTCTCTTTTATCTCGGGCCGGTTTTGTTGTGGGCGGCTATTTTTCAGATAGATAAACCCCGTGCCGGCAATGGCAATAATCAACAGGGGCAGTAGGGCTGAACGCAGACGCATGAGCAGGCTCCGGGGTGGTCGATGGCGGGACGGTAAGGTGAATAATGGGTGTGTGATTATACGACTTCAGGAGCTTTACAGTGTTAGAATTGTCTTTTGTTTTGCTGAACCGAAGGAGCAATCCCATTACCCCGCAAGATTTATCCTACATTTATAGCCAGCTTTCTGCGGTTGTTCGCTCGCATGGCGAGTTGATATTTCAGGGAAATGGTGTCCAGGCAATGAACGTTCAGCACCAGAGTCAGGGCGATGTGGTGATCGATGCCCAGGTTCGCGATTTGCGCCACATTGAGTATCACCTCGATTTTGAAATGGCAAAACGAGATGGCGAAATCGATGTTTTTGGCGTCTGCAGCTGTGGCAGTCACTCGGTCTGTTCGCATATGGTGGCGGTGATAATGGCCTATGAGCGCCACTTTCTTGGTGAGGATAAGATTGACCACTTTGAACCGGAGTGTATGCAGTGGCTACAGCGTCTTGACCGCTCCCGCCAGAGCACCACACAAGCTGTGCCGGCCAAAAGTTCGTTTCTTCTCTACCATCTGAGGAGTCAGGATGCGGGTGAGTTAGCGCTTAATTTTACGGTCGCCAAGCTGAAAAAAAATGGCCAGCTCGGTAAAGGGCGTGTCACCACCATGAACACCCTTAATCCAGGTTTTGGACATCGTCCCGACTATCTCAGTGAACTCGATATAGAGATTATTCAGCTCATTGCGATGATGGATGAAGGATCTGACTATTACGGCTACTTTAATCGTTACGCGGCGGAGACTGTGAGCTTTAATGGCGAACTCGGATCGCTGCTGTTGCAAAAACTGATCGCCAGTGGTCGCTGTTATACCAACGATAATTTAACTAAAACGCTGACCCTTGGGGAGACGCGGCCAATTGTCTTTGCCTGGTCACTTAAGCAGGGGTTTTATGTGTTAAACAGTCGCGCCGCCGAGGGTGGGGTGCCGTTACTCGCCGATCCGCCGCGCTACTTTGATGACGCGACGGCTGAGATTGGTCCTCTCGATCTGTTGGGCATGTTACCCGCCCAGCTGCAGGAGTTGTTAAAGGCGCCGCTGGTGCCGCAAGATTTGGCTGTCAAATTTAGCGAGCGTCTGGTGACCGAGTTTCCCGGTATTGTCATTCCGCCACCCAAAAAGCTAAAAATCAGAGAGCTGAAGGCGGTCACACCGCTTAAGCTGCTCACCTTGAGCGGCACGCAACAGGGGCAGAACTATAACCATCAACTACAACTCGCCTTTAGCTATCAACAGCATGCGGTGGACGCCCAGCCGACGCAACCCTTTGCGATTATTAGCGGTGCAGAGACGCTGCGTATTCATCGTGATTTGCAGGATGAGGCTGACGCGCTGGCTCGGCTTACCGATTTTGGTTTTTCAGTGAATCAGCAAGAGGTTGGCTACCATGGCCCGATAGTGCTGCGCAGTATGGCGACATCACAGCAGGAGAGTGTCGAGCGTTGGGAGATTTTTCAGCAGCAGCTGCGCCCGGAACTGGAACAGGAGGGGTGGCAGATCACCACCGCAGACTCTTTTCTAATGGAGTTTTATGCCGCAGAAGCGGTGGCCGGTGAGATCGCCGAAGGGGATAACGCCTGGTTTGATCTGCGTTTTGACCTCTTGGTAAATGGCGAAAAAATAGCTCTGTTACCGCTAATCACCGCGTTGCTGGATGAGTATACCCCGGACACCTTACCGCCAGAGGTGATGGTACCGATTCGTCCACACCACTATGTCAGAATGGATAGCGCCCCGCTACGTCCTATTTTGAATACCCTCTATGAGCTTTTTGATCGCGACCGACTGCAGGCGGATGGCTCTTTGAAGTTGTCGCGTTTTGATGCGGCGCGGCTTGATGAGATCGCCGATGCAGGAAGCGGGGTCCGTTTTAATGGCGGGGAGATGCTGCGGGCGTTAGGTAAACGTCTGCGTGACTTTACCGGCATTGCCGTGGCAACGGTTCCCCAAGGGTTTCATGGCACGTTGCGATCCTATCAACATCAGGGACTTAACTGGTTACAGTTTTTGCGTGAGTATGGTCTGGCGGGGATTCTGGCGGATGACATGGGGCTGGGGAAGACGGTGCAGGCCCTTTGCCATATTCAGCTTGAACAGGAGGCTGGAAGGCTGACCGAGCCGGTACTGATTATCGCACCGACGAGTCTAATGGGTAACTGGCGACGTGAGGCGGCGCTCTTTACCCCAGAGCTGAAGGTGTTGGTGCTCCAGGGGAGTGAACGGCATCAAGGGTTTGATAAAATTAGTGAGTATCAGATCATTCTGACTACCTACCCGTTACTGCCGCGAGATCACGAAGTGCTGTTACGTCACCACTACCATACGGTGATTCTTGATGAGGCGCAGGTGATTAAAAACCCTAAGGCGAAGGCGTCGCAACTGGTGCGCCACTTGCGCTGCGATCATCGCCTCTGTCTCACCGGTACGCCGATGGAGAACCATTTGGGGGAGATGTGGGCGCTTTTTGACTTTCTCTTACCAGGCTTTTTGGGCAGCTCCGAGGAGTTTACCCGCCTCTACCGTACCCCCATTGAGAAGCAGGGTGATCTTGATAGGCGGCAGCGGTTGGCACAGCGTATTCGCCCGTTTATGCTGCGTCGGCGTAAACAGGATGTCGAGACTGAACTGCCGCCGAAAACCGAGATTCTGCGTACTATTCCGTTAGGAGCGGCGCAGGCGGCGTTTTATGAGAGCATTCGTCTGTCGATGGAGGCCAAAGTTCGCGCTGCTATTGCCAGTAAAGGGTTCTCCCGTAGCCAAATTACCATTTTGGATGCGCTGTTAAAGTTGCGGCAAACCTGCTGTGATCCGCGTCTGCTCAAGCTGGAGGCGGCGCAAGCGGTGCAGGCATCGGCAAAGCTGGAGCTGTTAATGGAGCTGCTTCCCGAGATGCTCGACGAGGGGCGGCGGATTTTGCTCTTCTCCCAATTTACTTCGATGCTGAAGTTAATTGAGGAGGAGCTGATGCGCGAGGGTATCGCCTACACCAAGCTGACCGGTCAGACCCGTGACCGCGATCAGGCGATTAACCGTTTCTGTAGCGGTGAGGTGAGCCTGTTTCTTATTAGCCTTAAGGCGGGCGGGGTAGGGCTTAATCTGACCGAGGCCGATACGGTGATTCATTACGATCCGTGGTGGAACCCGGCGGTCGAGGCGCAGGCGACCGACCGAGCTCACCGTATTGGTCAAGAGCGTCCGGTCTTTGTCTATAAACTGATCACCGAAAAGACCGTTGAGGAGAAGATCGTCGCGATGCAGCAGCGCAAACAGGCGCTTGCCAATGGCATCTACAATAACGCCGAGCAGCAGAGTGCCGAGGGCCCCGGCTTTAATGCCGATGAACTTATCGATCTCTTCCGCTCTAACTAATCTTTAAGCGATTGGCAGCGTCAATCTCCCCGCTGTTGTTTGATGCACAACACCTCTGGCACCCCTATAGTGCGATTGGTGCCGGACATCCTGTCTATCAGGTGGTGGCGGCGCGGGGGGTACGGCTGCAACTGGCGGACGGGCGCGAGTTAATTGATGGCATATCCTCCTGGTGGTGCGCCATTCATGGCTATAACCATCCTCAGCTCAATCAGGCAATCAACGCACAGCTGGCAGCGATGGCGCATGTGATGTTTGGCGGCCTTACCCACCCCCCCGCAGTGGCGTTGGCAGAGCTGCTGCTGAAGATCACCCCAGCGAAGTTGCAGACTGTTTTCTTTGCCGATTCGGGATCAATCTCCGTCGAGGTGGCGCTGAAGATGGCGCTGCAATATTGGCAGGCAAGAGGGGCGGGGCAGAAACGGCGCTTTGTCGCCCTGCGTCGTGGCTACCACGGCGATACTTTTGGAGCGATGTCGGTCTCCGATCCCGATACCGGTCTGCATACCCTATTTCAACAGACGCTGGCACAACAGCTATTTATTCCTGCCCCGACCACACCCTATGGGGAGCCTTGTGCGGATGCCGATATTGCACCGCTGCGTGACTTATTGGCAGCGCAGCATCAGGAGATTGCCGCCGTTATTCTTGAGCCGGTGGTGCAGGGCGCAGGTGGCATGCGCTTTTACGCGGCGGACTATCTGCGTCACGCCCGCAAGCTCTGTGATACCTATGGCGTGCTGCTTATTTTTGATGAGATTGCCACCGGCTTTGGTCGCACCGGTACCCTTTTTGCCGCAGAGCAGGCGGCGGTTTGCCCCGATATGATGACCATTGGCAAGGCCCTAAGTGGCGGCTATATGACCCTGGCGGCAACCCTTACCACTGAAGAGGTCAGTTCGACCATTAGTCGTGGCACCCCCGGGATCTTTATGCATGGTCCGACCTTTATGGCCAATCCGCTGGCGTGTGCGGTGGCGTTGGCAAGTTGTCAGCTGCTGCTCTCTTCACCGTGGCAGGCGAGGGTTGCGGCGTTAAGTGTCTGGTTGGAGCGTGGTCTGGCACCCTGTCGTCAGTTGCCGCAGGTTGCAAAGGTGCGGGTACTTGGCGCGATCGGGGTAGTTGAACTTAAAGCAGCGCAAGATCTGCGTATCCTGCAACCGCTGCTGGTCGATGCCGGCGTCTGGGTTCGCCCTTTTGGTAAGCTGGTCTATCTGATGCCACCCTATATTATGGCGGAGGCTGATTGTGATCTGCTGACCGCTGCCGTCTGCCGTGTGGTTGCGGCGTTGCCCGAAGCAGCCACTTGATTGGCTGAGCAGTGGCAGCCTGCCCTTGGTGCAACGACCCTGCCTCTTTAAGGATAACGGGTATATACCCTTTCTACTTGAAATTGCAGGGTTGTTGGCCGCAGTCGCTCACCCCAATCACATAGTTAACCTATGCTCATGGGGATTCGCGACTTTGCCGCCTACCTGCACTTCCAAGTAGTTTGGGTATAATAGCGTGATGGATGAGACTGCGGTGCTACTCTGGGGAGTTGTGTTCGGATCGATTGGATTCGGTTTTTTTATCTATGGGAAAAAACAGAAAGCGGTAGTTCCCCTATTTGTTGGGGTGGCGCTCTCGCTTTTGCCCTATTTTATAACGAATGTGTACGCACTGGTTGCTGCGGGGCTGGTGTTAATGGTCATCCCCTATTATGTCAGCATATGACATCCAGCAGCGGTGGTGAAGCGGGGGGAGCGTTGTCTGCATAGTCACGTTGTTGTTTCCTTAACCAGAGCTGAGCGTAGAGATTGGTAGATAAGCCAGAGAGGTGTGAGTATATCGATATCATGCGTCACGGCGAAGTGTCGGGCGCTCCCTGTTTTCGTGGCAGCAGTGATCACCGCTTAAGTGCAGCGGGTGAGCAGACCATGCAGCGGGGTTTTAACCGCTTTGGTCCGTGGGATCTGATCTATAGCTCGCCACTGTTGCGCTGCCGCGAGCCTGCCGAGGCGCTTTCCCGTCATCTGGGTGTTGGGGTAGTGTTTGATGCGCGTCTGCAGGAGATCGATTTTGGTCGTTGGGAGGGGCGTAGCGTGTCGGAGATTGAGGCGACAGAAGCCACTGCGCTGCACGCCTTCTGGCAAAATCCGTTTCGTCACCCTCCTCCGGGGGGCGAGGATTACGCCACCTTTGAGGCGCGGGTGTTAGCCGCATGGGAGAGTATCGTTATCACCCCGCAGCGCCGTATTCTTCTCGTCACCCATGGTGGTGTGGTGCGTGCTATTCTTGGACATCTGCTAGCGATACCACAAACGCACCTTATGCGCCTTGAGATCTCCTATAGTGCCGTCAGTCGTATCCGGCTGCACCATTTTGCGGCAGGGGGTTATCTTCCTGCATTGCAGCGTCTCTCTCCGGGTGAGGAATATACCCTTTCTACTTGAAATTGCAGGGTCGTTGGCTGCAGTCGCTCACCCCAATCACATAGTTAATCTATGCTCATGGGGATTCGCGACTTTGCCGCCTACCTGCATTTCCAAGTAGTTTGGGTAT
>JADGBN010000037.1 GCA_015231435.1 Gammaproteobacteria bacterium | reverse complement strand
CCCAAGCAGCCCCTTAAAGGCCGTTTGGGCAATGTTCACCGGAACGGCCCACCACACCACTTCGTTGCGACAGCTGCGACAATGTTCGTATTTCATGTTTCAGGTTTCCGATGCGGTAGGAGGTGAGGCCGTCACGGCAGAGGGTGGCGACGGTGGCACTAAACTATCTTGCGGTAACTGCTGCAGGTAACTAATTAAACTACAACCGGGAATTCGGTACTGCTCGCCAATTAGGCGTGCGGCAATGGCGCCACTGCGTATTTGCCGCAAAATCTCATCGCGGGGCAGCTGCAACAGATTCGCAGCCTCTTTGCTGTTGTAGATACGCTGCGGATTGACCTCCACCTTGTCGCGACGCCGCTGCTCATGCAGTCCCCTAGCAGCCAGCGTTAAGTGCAGGACTGCAGCAATACGGCCAATCCATAACCACATTAGCGATTCTCCTCATTCGGTGTCACGAGCGGGCCCGTTTCGGGTAGTGTCACTGGCATTGTCGCCGCATCCGCCGCGTTAGGGCGTGCCGTTTGTTGTTTAGGGCGCGCAATAACCGGCTCTGCAACAGGGGTGGCAGTCTCAGTGATCTCCGGCATTTTATTACTCTCTGTCAGCGGCAACAGCTGTTCAAAAAGATCGGCGGTCATATTGGGACGATAGTGTGCCCCTGACTCCGCCTCAAAATAGCTAAAACGGACGAAGCCTGTGATATGGGCAAAGATATACCAGGGGAATCGTGATATCTCCATATTAAAGGCACGAATCGCCTCCTGATAGGCCATACGTCTGTCCGCAATGCGGTTCTCAATGTCAATAATCGAGATCATCAAGTGGCTATAGGTCTCTGATGATTTAACATTGGGATACTGCTCAACGATACCGAGCAGACGTCCCATCGAGGTCTCAAGGCCACTGCTATCCAGCTGCTGCATCACCCCCTGAATATCTTTAAGATCGATTGGCGTATCGGCACGTTTTGCAAAATCCGCCTGCAGCTGCTTTTCCAGTGCCGGCGGAAGCTTTAGCTCTTTAATGATCTCCTTACGAACATTCGCGACATGATTAAACACCTCATGCTCCAGTGCCGCATGATTTAGGGTCAGTTTAAGAAGATTGTCAAAGAGGTTCACACGACGCTGAAAGACCGCCTCAAGGTGTGATCCGTTCGCAAAAACATCGTGTTGCAGCGCCACAAAATGGTTATATTTAAAGAGAATCGTCGCCGAAAAAATAATTAGAAAAACCACCAGCAAGAGTAGCAAAAGACCCATTCCGGGGATTTTTGGCAACCGCCTTCCGTCGCTACTCTCATCCCGATAGAGCTCGCGCAGCCGCTCCTCGCTACGTCTTAGACGTTCGCTGGCAGAGTAATCAGCATCATAGGCCATCTATTTGGCGATCTTGCTAAACGGCGGGCGTGCTACGGTTTTCTGCATGTGCCGCAACGCTTTGACTATCCTCTGTCGCCGCCGTCGGACTCTCTTTACGCAAACGCTGCGCGGCAGCCTGTTTAAGATGTGCCGCTGCCGCCTGCTGTTTATGCAGAACCTCACTGAGCATCGCCTCTTTATCCACGGCAGCAGCCGGTGCATCCGCAACGCCTGGCGCATCAGCGACAGCCACCTCTGGTGCGGTTGCAACCACATCAGGCAGCGGCGACCCATCTGCGGCATGTCGCGCATAGTCGAGTTGCCGCAGCAACCGCGCATCGTCCGGGGCGAGATCATGGGCACGCTGCAAAATCTTTACCGCAAGTTCAGCCTGACCACACTTTAGCAGTGAGTTACCAAAGCGCTGCAGGATCTGCGGATCTTTCGGTTTCGCCTTGGCCGCCTCCTGCAAAAATGGCAACGCCTGCTGGTGCGCCTCTGCCTGCACATAGGCAATGCCTAATATGCCACGAATGCGCGGATTATCAGGAAAAGCGTCACGGGCGATATCCAGCAGGCGCACCCCTTCACTCTCATTACCCAGCTTCAGCTGACTAATACCGAGATAGAGAGCCACTTCGCCATCTTTAGGCTTCAATTTATGCAACTGTTTGAGCATCGCAACCGCTTTGGGATAGCGCCGAGTTTTCGCGTAACCGATACCGCGATCCCGTAAATAGTCATACTGCAGCGTCTCATCAATATGAAAAAGCTGTTGAAAAGCGGTGATCATCCGACTACTCAGACGCCCGGTGAGCACCACCGTATTGCGCAGATATAGGCCAACCAGATCTGCCAACTCCATTTTAATATTCATGCTTAATTCCGTTAGTTACTCAGTCATATTCAGGGTAAATCAGATAATTAGCAGGCGCAGACTAATGGCTAACATCAGCGCAACATAGAGCCACTTTAACCGCTCTAACGGGATATGTTTTAACAGACGCGCCCCCAGCACACCCCCAAGCCAGGAGCTGGGAATCATCACCAGAGCAAGACCAACCGGTGTCGTCCAGACGAAAGCACCGACAGTAACTCCATGCACCATGGCAACGACGGAGGCACTTAGTGAGGTCCAAAAGACCATGACCGAGCTATTGGCAATGGCATTGCGCAGCGGAATAGCATGAAAGTAGCGTTGAAGTGGCACCTCAATCACACCACCACTAATACCCAAAATACCGCTAACCAACCCCATGGGTACCGCGACCAGACCGTCATTAAGCCGTTGTGACCAGCTACGAACCGCGACAGTCTCGCCATCATCAAGCGCAGCAAAGAGCTGATCATCATCAGAGGGGGGGCGAATCTCAGGCTGAGGCGCCGCTTTGAATGGCATATCACGCTCATCGGTAAGGAGTTCGTGCAGCACCTTGGCTGCCATTAACAGCGCAAAACCACCCAAAAGATAGCCGATAATTCCGTCACCCAGCGCATTACCAATAAAATAGCCCAGCACCACCCCCAGCACCGCCCAAGGGGTCAGGCGCTTAACCGTATCAAACATAATCAGTCCGGTTTGATGGTTACGCCAGGCGGCACCACCATAGGTAAAGAGATTGGTAATAAAGGCCACAGGGCGAATAAGATACATGCCATAACCGAAAAAGAGGAACATCCCGCTAACCAGCACAATGCCTCCGCCCATCGCCATCATGCCGCCAATAACACCGGCCGTTAATCCCAGTGCTGCAAGGCCGAGTATTGAAGTGAGTGAATAACCCGCAATAGAGAAGTCGCTGTTGTGCTCAGTGTCGGTGACGATGGGCGTTTGTGGCAGGAGATTGGTTGCCGCCACCGTCAGCGGCGCAGGCTGCATGGCACTGTTTTGTTGCCAGCGGGTAAAGGGGAGCTGCTGTGCATAGGTGAGCGCAATCTCGGCACCAAAAGCGTTAACCACCGCAAAATCGGGAATGACATAACCCTTTATGCGACCAAAGCTATCGCGCAGCGCCACATTAATACCCACCAGTTCCGCCGCACTATTGACCAACGGCCCACCGCTCTGCTCCCACTGATAGACCGCATCACTCTGCCAAAGCTGATGCAGCGCGTGATTACCGATATTCAGACTGACGCCACGCTGATTAATGCTACCGGAGCGGCCAATCACCTGACTCGCGGTATCAAGGCCAAAGGCATAAACCGGTTCAGAGTCGCTATTGGCGATTTTAAGAAAAAGGAAACGTGGCTTCGCCTGCCCCTGCGCCGGACGCAGTTTGATTAACGCAAGATTATGTGACGGGTCACGATGAATAATATCGCCACGATAACGGGCAATCCCGTTTTGCTGTTTGATATCCACGCGAACCGCCTGCAACCCCTGTAGCGGATGCGCCAGGGTTACCAGATAACCCGCTGGATGAATCACCACCCCCGAGGCGAGTACCCGTGGCAACTCGCCCTGCGCCGGATCATTGTTCAGGGTATGAAGATGGGCAATCGCCGGGGCGACCTGCTGCTGCAGGCGTAACATGGTATCCGTGGTGGTGGTGGCGGCAACCGTTTGCAGTCCCGCTCCGACGGGCAGCGCACCAGACGCGACAGCGGTATGCGGCGCTCCTTTTATCGCATAGTGTTCAAACTCAAAATCATCAAAATGGAGATCAACCAGATAGATCGCCCAGGCAGCGGTAAAAACCCAGAGTGACAACAGCAGCAGAGCTGGCAGCAGCCACGGTTTTTCACAAAAAATAATCTGGTTCAGCGGGCGACGATAGAGGCTCATGGATTTACCGGTTCAGCTGCAAGCGTTGCTGACGTGCCCTGATTCAGATTGTCATCGCTCACCGTATCGTGACGATGATCAATCGCACCACTACTAAACTGTACCTGAACACTGCCAAGGTGAGGGATGCGTGCGGCTAGAAGCTCGATAATCCGTTCACGCACCGCATCCGCCGCATCAATGGTAATCTCGGCATCCACCTGAATGGTCATATCCAGCCAGAGCTCCTGACCAATCATGCGACTGCGCAGTTCGCCAATATCCTGCACCCCATCGACTTCGTAGGCGATCTTTTTCACTTTGGCGAGAACATTCGATGGCGCACTGCGATCCATTAACCCTTTATAGGATTCCCAGAAAACTTCACCACCGAGATAGGTCAAATGGACAATTTCAAAAAGTGCGACAATCGTATCTATCCAGGGCATCCCCAGATAGTGGGCACCGATAATACCAAACGCCACCGCCAGCGAAGCGGTTGCATCGGCATGGTGATGCTGGCTCAAGGAGCGCACCATCGGGCTGTTCACCTCAATGGAGACACAACGACTGTAAAAATACATAAAGACGTTTACTGCCACCGACACCAGGGCTGTCCAGAAAGCGATTATATGTGGCGCTTTATGTTCTGCGTCACTGGTAAGAATTTGAATGGCATGCACAAAGAGGGAGAGCGTCACCGCCAAAAAGACGACGCTAATAATCATCGACAAAATAAACTCAATTTTGCCATAGCCATAGGGGTGGTCACGATCCAGCGGCTGGCGTGAAACCTTAAGACCCACAATCACCAGTAACGAGCTAATAATATCCTTGGCGCTATAGAGGGCATCCGCCACCAGCGCCTGACTACCGGAGATAATGCCGATAAATGCTTTTAACACCAGCAGCACGGTGTTGGTCATTAGGCCGACCCAACCCACCATACTGGCGCAACGTACACACTTTGCGTATCTCATCGCTGCCTAGCCGCACTCCCGAACACCGTGGTTGGTCTCATGGTCGCCGCCGCGTTTCGTAACGCTGTAACTCACCACGTTGCTGCTGTTCGCGTTTGCGCTTGCTGCTGCTAATAATGAATGAGATGGTGGCAGTGGCATAACCTAGGGCGAAAGCGATACCAATAATCAGAATCTTGGGGTGGTGCATCGGCTCGCCGGTGACCAGATAGATCTCGACATCATCCATATTCTGCGAGGTAAAGATAACCAGCAGAATGATGACAACAAGGGTGAATATCGCTCTTGCCACAATAACCTAATCGCTACGACGTCGCTGCTGCATTTCAGGATCAGCAAGGCGCGTCTCCAGCAGATCAAAACTGTGCATCATCGCATCGCGGCTCTGTTCAATCTGAACATACTCACGTCGTGATTTCATATGGTGATGCTGATGCCCCACCAACGCCTGCACATGACCATGAAACTCACGGTGGTGGCGGTTGAGTTCACGCATCTCGTTAACATCGTGATAAATCTGCATACCGACATGGTTAAGCCACTCACCAAAAGCGCACTCCTGATGCGAAACAGCCATTTCATCACCGACCTGTCCGTGGTGGTCAATGATTGAATTAACCAGCTCCTGATACCACTGCTCATGCTTGTCACGCGCATCATCAAGCAATGCCTTAATTTCCAAAAGAGTTCTGCTCCTGTAAAGGGTTGATAATGAGTGTTGTTGACACCTAAAAGCTCCACTCTTTTACCGACTTGGCATAATAAAAACGATACGCCAGCAGTGCCGTGAGAATTGCCGCATAGATCAGCACATCAACCGGATTCCATGTGCGTACTAAAAGATAGTGCAAAACGGTTAAAAAGGTGATGGCATAAATCGTCGAATGGAGTCGTTTCCACCCTTTACCCAGCGTTTTCATCATCTTATCACGCGCCGTAAGCGCTAACGGTACCAATAGCAGCCAAGCGAGTATGCCCACGGTAATGTAGGGGAGCTTCACAGCATCATTAAAGAATTCAGAAAGGATAAAATTATCTTCTCGCCAGATATAAATCGCAAAATGAAAAGAGGCGTAAAAGAAGGCAAATAGCCCCAGCATACGACGCAGCTTAAGCAGAATATTCCAGCCAAACCATCGGCGCAGCGGTGTCACCGCTAGGGTAAGCAGAAGAAACACCAGGCTTGCCTCACCGGTAATACCGATAATCTCCCACGCAGGATAGGCGCCAAAACGTCCGGTTAATCCGTACCATAACATCTCGTAAAGAGGTGACAGGCTCAGAATAAAAACAGAAATTTTAACTAGCTGGAGTTGGGGGTCAGATGTTGCGCTCATAGTGCAAAGATTACTTTATTCCGCTGTTAAGAACAAGGGCAGCGGATGGATAACCTCGCTTTATAAAGTATCGCCGACTCCCCCTCTCTTATACCCAAACTACTTGGAAATGCAGGTAGGCGGCAAAGGCGCGAATCCCCATGAGCTTAGATTGACTAAGTGATTGGGGTGAGCGACTGTAGCCAACGACCCTGCAATTTCAAGTAGAAAGGGTATAGCTACTTATTGCGTCGCGACTCCCCTACAGGCGGCATGACAACGCTCACCGCCTCGCCACTGCGACAGTTGCTAGGTTTGCGATAACAGGCGCCCTGACTACAGCAGCAGCGCTCCTGTTTAGGATGAAACGCCCGTTTCAGTCGCCAGACTATGTAGATCACCACCCCAAGCAGTACGCCCGACAGCGCCAACTGATCCCACAGCGCCATGGGCGTACCTGAGACAGTGATCATCCGACGATAGCCCCGCCAACAATCGCAATGGTTGCCGCCAGTGAGTAGGCGAGGGTTAATGACATCACAATGGAGAACCCTGTCCACTTCGCTGAACCGGTCTCGCGATAGAGCACACCAATCGTGGCGATACAGGGCATATAGATAAGCGTAAACATCATAAAGGCGATAGCGGTCACCATCCCCATTGACTGACTAATAGCGTAGCGTAAACCACTGTTTTCGGCGTCACTCTCTTCGCCATAGGCGTATAGAACACCGAAAGTGGCGACCACTGCCTCCTTCGCCACCAGTCCGGTCAGCAGCGCAATGGACGCATTGAGATCAAACCCCATTGTCGCGAAGATCGGTTGAATAACCGTACCAATCTGTCCAAGATAGCGCTTCTGTTGGATCTCGAGAAGTTGATGATTTTTAAGCGTGGTTATCGCCTCATCCTGCGACTCACTACCGGCACTACTCGCCAGAGCGGCAATTTCGGCCTCATAATCGCGACTTAACTCAACCTCCTGCGGGAAGGTTTGTAAAAACCAGATAATAATAGAGCCAACCACAATAATCCCACCGACCTTTTTCAGAAACTCCGAGCCGCTACTCCACATATGGGAGGTGACCGAGACGTAGGTCGGCATTCGGTAAGGGGCCAACTCCATAATAAACGGTGAACTGTTGGCACCGCGTACCACCACTTTACTTAAAAAAAGTGCGGTAAAAAGGGCGATTAAAATACTCGCCATATAGACAGCAAAAAGCGCGCTTCCCGCATGTTCACCAAAAAAAGCACCGGTAAAAAGGATAAAAACAGGCAGTCGCGCCGAGCAGCTAATAAAGGGATTCACCAAAATAGCAACCAGACGATCCTTGGAGTTTTCAATGGTACGGGTCGCCATAATTGCCGGCACATTACAACCAAACCCGGTCACCATGGGAATGAATGCCTTACCGTGCAGACCAAAGGTGTGCATCACCCGATCAACCAGTATGGCGCCGCGTGACATATAGCCGGTATCATTAAACAGAGCGATAAAGAAGAAAAGAATCAGAATATTGGGTAAAAATATGATCGTGCCGCCGACACCAGCCACCACGCCGTTAATCAGCAGATCTTTAAACATACTGTCACTTATCAGCGAGTTTAGGAGATCAGAGAAGAGCCCGACACCGGCATCGATCCAGTCCATCGGATAGGCGCCGAGAACAAAGGTGGTTTCAAACATCAGCCACATAATGGCAAGAAATATCGGCATACCGAGCCAACGGTGCAGCAGGAAGGCGTCCAGCACCCGTGTCACATCGACACGATTAAGCGCGACATCAATATCCAGACGGTGCGCCCCCTCCAAGAGACCAAAGACAAAGGCGTGACGCCCGCTGTCGAGTAGCTGATCAGCACTTTCACCATGCTGACTCTGTAGCGTTTCGCGCTCCTCGCGCACTGCCTGAATTAGGGCATCATGCTCACGCTCTTCACGCAGCACCGTCTCGTCGCCCTCAAGCAGCTTAATGGACAGCCAGCGCGCCTGATCGCGGTTCATCTCTTGACGATGCAGCTTAATCACCTGCGCAGTGGTGCGATTAATCGCCTCCTCAAGATGCGCATCATAATTAATCCGAACGGCTTCACCCTGACAGCCGGCAGCGGCACAATGAACGATGGCATCGAGCAGCGCCTTAACCCCCTCACCATTGCGGGCATTGGTCGCAATGACCGGCGCGCCAAGAATACGCTCAAAATCCTCGCTATTAATCTCTATCCCTTTTTTTCGCGCCTCATCTGCCATGTTAAAAACAAAGATGCGCGGTATGCCCATCTCAATGAGTTGTGAGGTCAGGGTCAGATTGCGCTCAAGATTCCCCATATCGAGCACATTAATAATAATATCGGGCTGCTGATGATGGAGAAAATTGCGCCCCAGCAGCTCCTCATCAGTGCGCGAACTTAAGGAGTAGATGCCGGGTAGATCCACTATCTCTATCTGCCAGCCCAAATGGCTTATCTTTTGTGATTGAATGGCGACCGTCACCCGCGCATAATTTCCGGTACCATAGTTAGAACCACTCATTTTATTTAATAGTGTGGTTCGACCGGTATTGGGGTTGCCCACCAATGCAACACGAATTATTTTATCTTCTTTGGCCATTACTTTTACTCACGATAAAAAAAGGCGACACGACAGATCAAGGTAACCGTTCAGGCCCCCACCACTTTTGCCCCCTCTCCCCTCGGGAGAGGGTTGGGGTGAGGGTAAAAAAGCAGGGCGTCTGAACGGTTACAGATCAAGCGATGTCGCCATCAGAGGAGATTCATAAAAGAGTACATTAACAGCAAACCCCGCGATGCGGGTTGCCGTTACCTATTTAGTTGGCAGTTCAACCAAAATGGTATCCGCCTCACGGCTGCGCAGGCTAATGCGGTTACCTTTAATGTTATAGGTACGCGGCCCGTTCATAATGGTGGCATGATCAACCGTCACCTTGGCACCCCGCACAAATCCCATTGAAGCGAGGCGCTGCTTAAGATCACCCTCACAGCGAAATCCGACAATTTGAGCCGAGTTGCCCTGTTCCAGCATACTAAGTGTTGCGCTCATTTCTAATCCTTTACGAACCTGTTAATGTGACTACTGCTAAATGATAATGACTAGCCATTCTAGGGTTAGTAAGAATGAGTGTCAACAACTACTCCCACTTAAAGCCACTTAAAATAGCTGCGTTCAACCGGTACTTTAACAACCAGATCGTGACATTTAATACAACGACCCGCAGGAGGATGGGGACGCTCGGACTGCGGCGTAATATTTGGACCGGGCTTAAAAACATATTTACTGAACTGTTCAAGCGCCGCACCATAAGGGGTCTTAAACTGGCTTCCTGCCGCCGCACCATCCTTAATCAGATGACAGTTAATACAGGCTCCGACAAAAGGGTGGGGCATACGCGCACCCATGGTTATCTCCGGAATATGGGTCACCGTCATATAGGTAAAAGTGGGCTCGGATTGCAACAACTCCTGCAAAGGGGCGAACAACGGCGGTTCAGTCGGTTTTGGCAGTCGCCCAAGCAGCGCATTGTGCAGCACATGATCAGGTGCCTCATGGGCAACATGGCTCCAGAAGGTGTAGGCCATCACCCCTGCCACTATAATAAGCAGCACCAGCAGACGTCTGATACGCGGCGAAAGGTGACGTGGAAAATTATCACCATCGCCACCATCCGATCCTGCTGAGTGCTGCTCTTTGGGGTTATCGCTCATCATCTGGGAAAAGTGCCGCTGCCTGGCGCGTTAACGCAGCTGATCACTCCAAAGGGCAAAACCCTGTGCGGTGCGCAGACTACAGTTCATTCCGTTAATGACCATATTTTTTGCGTAGAGCTGCTCGTTGGTCGCATGCGCTGTACCGGGCTGGGCAAAGCTATAGGCCTCGCCGTAGACCGGATCACCGAGCGCCACACTGCACCCCTGAAACTGTAGATACCACTCCGGCGCCAGCGAGATCTCCTGCGGCGTAGCTGTGCCGTCGCCGACAAAGATATGAATCTGCCCCCAGCCGCCGGGATCACGGTTAAGCACCCGCTGAATGGTACCGTGATAAGGGATTACCGGACGCTCTACCAGCGGTTGCAACACCACATTCTGCCCCTGAGCAATCGCTATCGGGGGTGATACGGGCTTAAAACCGGCACCGTTTTGCTGCGCATTTACCGCCTCGCCCTGTACCGCACGAAAACTGTAATCCTTGTCACCTTTACTCGGCACCAGTGCCAACAGCGTCAGCACCACGAAACCTGAAAAACCCAGTAACAGAATAATCCCTTCTGGTCTTAATTTTTTCATTACCCTGCCTCTGTGATCTTCTTCTGCGCAAACATAACCGTTAATAGGGTGACCACGCTCATCGTGTCACCACCGGAATCTCTTCCAGCACACTATGCCTCTTTTTGCGCCCGACCACCTCTACCGGGGTGAGCAGTACTCGCACATCATGCACATGACTCAGATCGTAGCGTATCTTCTCATCGATGGTGGCGACAATTTGATCCCCTTCGCGCACACTCAGGCCCCGATTGACCTTTATGTTTATCTCCAGATGCAGCTCTTCGCCAATGTTGCGGCCGCGCAGCGTCGCTATCCCCTCGACCCCATCGATGCGATTCACGATGTCGTAGACCTGTTTGAGATCATCCATCTCGATAGAGCTGTCCATCAGGCCGCTTATCGCGTCGCTATTCAGTTCAATCCCAATACGGATAACCAGCACCCCGACCGCGATGGCGGCAAGGTTGTCGGCAATCGGAAAGCCCAGTACCGCAATTAAGATGCCGATTAAGACCGCCACCGAGCTTAGGGCATCCGAGCGGTTATCCCAGGCGTTGGCAAGTATCGCCGGACTGTTGTTCTCTTTACCGACGCAGTTCTGGTAGCGGTACATGAGTTCGTTGGTCATTGAGGAGACCGCAGCACCAATCACGGCGACAATATTTGGCGGCGAGATGTCGCCGCTAACAATCGCGATGACCGATTCATAAATAAGATAGAGCGCGCCGAGTATCAGAATCAGGCCAACAATTGATGAACTAATAAACTGAATGTTGCCGTAGCCGTAGGGGTGGTTGCTGTCCGCTGGGCGGGCGGAGATTTTCAGGCTAATCATCGTCACCGAACTGGCCACCACGTCAGCACCCGAGTGCATCGCATCGGCGATAAGCGCCGCACTGCCACTTAACACCCCAAGCAGCCCCTTAAAGGCGGTTTGGGCGATGTTCACCAGAAAGGCCCACCACACCACTTCGTTGCGACAGCTGCGACAATGTTCGTATTTCATGTTTCAGGTTTCCGTTATGGTTCAGTTTTACGATGTTCTGCGTCAGGTACACCGATTGCCGTCGCACCAGTCGCCGGCGCTTGCGGCACACTATCGACACCCAGCGGCCCCAATTCACTATCACGGTTAAAATCCTCAAAGGGCTTTTGCGGAATATCGGCACGACTGGTAATCGCCGCATCAGGGGTCAATAACTCTGCCGCTCTGGCGGCCGGGCTCTTCTTCTCCTGTCTAAAGTTACTGGTCAGCGGCAACAGCTCCTCAAAAGTCTCTGCATGCATACGCGGACGATAATGGGCGGCATTTTCCGCCTCAAAGTACTCAAAGTCGGTAAAGCCGGTCACCTGTGCCAATAGACTCCAGGGGAAGCTGTTAATCTCTTTATTAAAGGCACGAATCGCCTCCTGCGAAACCATCCGCCGATCAACAATACGATTTTCAATCTCCAGCAGTGCATCCATCATCTGCGCATAGGTCTCCGATGATTTAACATTTGGATACTGCTCAACAATCCCTAGCAGACGACCCATCGAGGTTTCAAGGGTACCACTATCAAGCTGCTGCAAGATCCCCTGAAGGTTATCCATACCCAACCCCGTATCGTTTTTTTGGAAATCTTGGTAAAGCTTGCTTTCAAGTTCGGGGGGGAGTTTAAGTTTTTTAATAATATCTTTGCGCACATCGGCGACATGGCTAAACACCTCATGCTCCAGCGCGGCATGGTTCAGTGTCAATTTAAGTAGGTTATCAAAGAGGTTAATACGCCGTTGATAGGCCCCCTCCAGATGCCCCCGCTTGGCAAAAACATCCTCCTGCAGGGTAATAAAATAGTTAAACTTAAATAACATATTGGCAGAGATGAAGATAAGAATACTCAGGCTGACAAGAATAATTAGGTTCAGCCCGGGTATGCGTGGCACATGAAAGCGCGGATTAACCTCATCGTGATAGAGATCACGCAAACGCTCTTGGCTGCGTTTAAGACGCTCACTGGCGCTCATTTCTGCTTCGTAGCTCATCGCCAATGCCTAACGTAACGGTCCTGCGAATACCGCACTACCTACCGCCTGGGCAGATTGTGGCGGACGACTACTTGGGGTGGCAGTCATTAGCCCGACCTGAGCACCAAAAGCGCGTTCGATAATCGCCGCAGGAATCACATAGCCCTGAAGACGACCCAAATTATCCGCTAGGGCGACATTTATCCCCAGCAACTCCGCCGCCTCATTCACCAGCGGGCCGCCATTCTGCTCCCACTGATAGATGGCATCACTTTGCCACAACTGTTGCAGACGGTAGGGTCCGATATTAATGCTCACACCACGCTGCATCACGCCCCCGACACGACCTGTCACCTGACTTTGGGTGTCCAACCCTAGGGCATAAACGGTAGCGGCATCCGTCGCAGCGAGTTTAAGAAAGAGAAAACGCCCGTTCTGCTGCGGTTTACTCTTGTTCAACTTAATAAGTGCCAAATCACTGGCCGTATCGCGGCGCACAATATCACCGCGATAACGCGAAATACCATTTTGTTCCTTAATATCAACCCAGACACTGGGTTGACCACGCAGACTATGGTCGGTGGTCACCAGATAACCTTCAGGGTTAATCACCACCCCCGATGCCAACACCTGGGGAACGCCGCCATTCGCGTTAATATTAAAGTTGTGAATATGGGCTATCGCTGGGCTAATCTGGCTCTGTAAACGTGTCAGTGTATCGGTCGCCACCGCTTGCATACCGGGCAGTGCTGTTGCTTGAGGGTGATGTCTAATCGCAAAGTGTTCAAACTCAAAATCATCAAGTTCAATGCCCGCCAGATAGACAGCCCATGTTGCAGTTATCAGCCAGAGAAAAAGCAGTGCCAGTGCCGGCGAACGCCACGGCTTTTCACAAAAGATAATATGATTTAAGGGGCGTCGCTGCATCATGGCGCGTCGGGCTTGTCACGGGGGGCAGTGTAGGCATCAAAAACGATATCACTCTCACCCGAGGCAGTATCGTGATGTTCCAGCGCGCCACTAACAAACTGCACCTGAACACTGCCAATGTGAGGAATACGCGCCGTCAGGCGTTCGATAATTCGGTCACGAATCGCATCAGCGGCGTCAATGGTTAAATCGGCGGCAACCTGAATAGTGATATCAAGCCACAACTCCTGCCCGACCATGCGACTGCGCAGTTCACCAATATCGAGCACGCCGTCCACATCATGGGTCAGCTTTTTCACCTTGTCGATAACCGTCACCGGCGCACTGCGATCCATCAATCCCTTATAGGACTCCCAGAAGACATCGCCACCCAGATACATTAAATGAAGAATCAGCAGCAGTGCCACTGCGGTATCTATCCATGCCATCTGAAAATAGTAGGCGGCAATAATCGCAAAGGCAACCGCCAGGGAAGAGGTGGCATCGGCATGATGATGCTGACTTAAGGAGCGCACCATCATGCTGTTCACCTCAACCGAGACGCAGCGACTGTAGAAGTAGAGATAGACATTGACCGCCACCGAGAGCAGTGCGGTCCAAAAAGCGATGAGATGCGGCGGTTGGTGCATTTCACCATCGCTAAGCAACTGCAGCGCGTGAACCAGTAAAAAAGCAGTGAAGGTGAGAAAGACGACACTAATAATCATCGACAAGATGAATTCGATCTTGCCATGACCATAGGGGTGTTCACGATCCAGCGGCTGTCGCGACACCTTAAGGCCGACAATAACCAGCAGTGAACTAATCACATCCTTAGCACTGTAGAGAGCATCCGCCAGCAGCGCCTGACTGCCGGCAACCACGCCGACGCCAGCTTTTAATAACAGCAGCAATAAATTGGCTAACAACCCAACCCACCCTATCACGCTGGCACAGCGGACACATTTCGCATATCTCATGGGTTCTTTCTAACTCCTTAATCTCGCCAACCTAAAGTTTAATCCAAAAAGCTACAGACACTCCAAGCCAATTAATCGATTAACGGCGCAAAGGATCATAAGCGCTGCACGACACGGCGCTGCCGCCGACATTTTTACCCTTCATCCTTGAAAATGCGGGGTCGTTGGCTACATTCGCTCACAATGAATAAAATGACCGCCACTGCATAACCCAGTACAAAAGAGATGACGACAGTCAGAACTAGCGGTGAACAGAGCGGTTTGCCCGCTACCAGAGACAACGCCACCGCATCCATATTCTGTGAGGCAAAAAGAGGCTGCAGACAGAGTCATGATTGGTGAGGCACTTAATTTCGACACAACCGCTTTACCACAATCTGGGCAAACTCTCTTATCACCGCGAGCCAGTCAAGCGACCTTAACTGCGACACGACCCTCGGCTATCAGGCAACCGCCCAGCACAACCGAACGACCACGATTATCACGGGTTTGGCAGATGACCGCAAGCAACAAAAGAGAGAGGGCGAGTCACCCCGCCCCCTCTGCTATACCTTTCCTACCACCATCATCACGACTGGAGGTTATGTTTAACTACTTTTGCGACTTCTGTAAAGACCATAAGCAGCCGTTGCGCCCACACCTGCGAGAATCACCGGCCCCCAGATACCCAGACCAAGACCCAAACCAAGGCTAAGACCGGTTCCTTTCCAGATGGTACCGCTTTTAACCGCAACCCCAGTTGCCTTGGCTCCGGTAGCAACCTTGGCTGTGGTTGTTGCTGCTGCGGTCGTGGCCGGTGCAGTGGTTGTCATGGCAACCGTCTGCATGGTCGCTGCGCCTGCGGCGCACTTCGGTGCAGCCATCGCAACCGTCGCTGCCTTCACCGCACCGCCCTTTGCCGCCATCACCTTAGCCGCCGCGCCGGTTGCGGCGCCTTTGCTAAGCGTGGTTGCCGCCACCGGTTTTAATACAATAAAGCTACCCGCTTTACCTGCAACGACCGGCGCCTTGCCAACGGTAACGGTTTGACCCACCAGTGAAGATACCTTCGCGGTGTTTGCCATTTTCAGGGCAACCAAATCGCCGCCATTGGCTGGCTGTAAAAAGAGCCAGTTATTGCCAACCGCATTACCGACAACCGCAGGATTAGCCACGGTAAAAGTTTTACCGGTTAGGGTTGCCGCTTCCATCCCTTGTCGCGCACCCTCAAGTTTAATCAGCGAGGCGGATGAGATAGCGGACGGTGCTGCACCGCCTGCGGTTGCCGGTGCCATCACCAGATACTGACTGCCACCGGCCATCACCAGCGGTGTTTTGGCCAGGGTGACACTTTTGCCTGCCAGCGCAGTTAACTCACCCGCCTGACGTGCGCCACCAAGCTGAACCGCCAGAGAGGCACCGCCATCTGGTGGGGTCAAAGTGATCATACTGCTCAGACCCGCCCCAGCAGTTTTCACCTTACCCAAGGTAACCGTCTCGCCCCCCATTGACATCAACTGAGCTGCCTGACGGGTTCCCTCAATTTTCGCCATTACGATTTCTGTCGCCATTACTATAAGTCCTTGATATTATGCAAAAAAAAAACGGTTTTTAGGTCGACTACAGGAACACTCTTCCAGCGTTGCAGAGAGTGCCCGACGAATAATTAACAGTGCCTCAAGGGTAACAAAAAAAGCGAATGCATGCACCAAAATTTTTTTCCCCGATTCAGCCTGAAAGTGCGCAAAAGGGGTGCCAGAAACGGCAAGCTATGGTATAAAGAGAGGGCAATGACTGCTCGGTCTGATACGACAATACGACCAAGGCGGTTGTTAAACTACTGGCAGGCAAATATCGCAGCGTACAGTCTGCGTGCCCGTTCTCCTTATTCAGCTTCGCTATATTTAACTTAACCAGAGGAAATACTTCATGAATTTAATTGGCTATCTTGCACAGTCATCGAGCGGAATTGGTGTTTTAGGCGCCATTATCGGCGGCTCAGCGGCTGCTGCTAAAAACTACCGTGACCATAGTGACGGTCTTATCTCCACCAGCGATGCTGTTTATGATACCAGTAAAGAGGCCGCTGGCGCCGGTGTCGCTACGGTGATTAGTGCTGCCGCTGTGGGTGTCATCGGCGGCGGTCTGGCGATCTCCATCGGCACGGCACTGGTAACCGCCGGCGTTGCAAAATACGCATGGGATCGGGCAATGGTTGAAGTTGACAAAAAGTTGGTGGTCATTGACGACCTTGAAAAAGCAGTCTCCAACTAGTTTCACCCGCTCTTGTCTACCCGCCCTTGTCTATGATAACCGTTCGAATCTCCCTAATCGGTTTTTATGACTCAACCGAACCCGCTGCTGCGGGTTCGGTCACATAAACGGATTTAGTAAACGACCAAAACGATGCTGCAAAAACCGGTTCCACCCAATTATATCCTCTTCTGCGAGAAGCGCTGGCGTATTGCGGCCCTGTTTTTGGCCTTGGTTACGCTGTTCAGCTTTATCTGGGGCTTCTACATTCTTACCCACTTCCTCAACGCCTTTGATCTCGAGGATTACTCCATCACTGCCGCTGATGGTGGCATGGCGGGGATGGCAGGGATGGTGGCGGTTGCGGGTGGCACACATCAGGATTTGGCACGTCTGGTTTCACCGGCAGTCATTACGATCACCGCCACGCCTGATGCCCCGGACGCCCCTGCAGCAATGCTCGCCTCAGGCACCTTAATTACCCAGCACGGTCATATTCTCACCACCCTTCATGCGGTGACTAATCTCGACACAATTAATGTCATTGTCGAAACCGCAACCGGTAGTCGCAACTATAAAGCCGAAATTATTAAAACCCATGCGGCTCACAATATCGCCCTGCTAAAACTGATTACGACGGATCGTTTTCTTCACCTTAATCTGGCACAGACGCAAAACCTGACACTCCCCCAAACAGCGGTCACCTTCGGTCGTGACGGCGGCGCCATTCTGGTGCGCCCGGGTACCCTCAACAACAGCAACACCCAGGTACAGGTGGGCACACTCACCATGACCCATCTGCTAAAAAGTGATGCCAAGGTCTCCTGGACGCAAAATGGCGGACCGCTGGTCAATAGCCGCGCCGAACTTCTGGGGATTAACACAATTATCGATGAGGGCGGCCAACTGACCGCCTACGCTGTACCCGCGCACGTCTTAATAGCGCACTTTCAGGATGTCGTCACCCTGAAACTTGGTGCACCGGAGCAGCCCACTGCCGCCACTGCCAGTAAGCCAGCGCCACCCGTGGCGACCGGTCTCGCAGCCGCGTGGTGGGGTCGTGCCCGTGATCTGGAAAAGCAACGTAACCCGGTTGATCCGCAGTTGGCCACCACCCAACAGCAACTGCATCAGCAGCATCGTGACGCGCAGCAGGCCGCCTCTAGCCTGACCCCGCCCTTTGCCGGTCTTAATGGCATTGGTATGCCAATTGCGGCAACGGCAACGACCACAGCGGCAACCCCAGTCACCACCGCGCCTACCAAAAGCGCCACTAACAACCTTAACCATGTCGGCAACACCGGCGACATGGTGACGCTGCTCGATCTCGAGCATGAAACCGGATTTCAGATTGGTGAATACCGCCTCGACGCGATGATCGGTCTTAGTCTGCTGGCGCTTCTCGGCGGTGCAATCGGCACCCTAATACCCATGGGCGGGAGCATTATTATCGTCACCGGTATGATTCTCCTCTTCAGTTACGGTATGCACCTTATCCGCCCTGCCATCTATGTCGCCAACCTCTTTACCTATGGCATCTCTGCCGCGAGAATGTTATCCGCTGGTCTGGTGATGCGCTACACCCTGTTACCCCTGCTGCCCTGGGTGGTCGGCGGGGTGCTGCTGGGTTACTTTATTGGCGATCATCTGAACGAACAGATCCTCAGTTATCTGCTTGGCCTCTTTGCCCTGTTAATGGGGGGAGCCGCACTTTACGAAATATATGGCCCGCTTAAAACAGCAGCGGTGATTATTACCCCGCCCACCCATGAGCGTGAAGCCTCAATGGGGGCTTTTCTTGAGCAAACCTCCCTTGAAAACTATCAGCAGACGCCGCTGCTGGAAAAAATCATTATGGGCACGCCACTGGGACTGTTAACCGGCATTCTCGGGGTGAGCGGCGGTGTCACAGAGCAGATCTATCAACGCAAAGAGCGCGGCATTTCAGCAAGCAACGCCACCGCCAACAGCGTCGTCATGGTTTTCGTCGCCTCCCTTGCTGCCGCCATCACCTCCTTTACCCACGGTAATGTGACCGGTGCCTTCTCCTGGCAGACGCCACTCATTCTTGCCACCATTATCATTCCCAGCGCTTGGGCCGGCGCCCTTCTCGCCGCCCCCTATAGTGACAAGCTGACACTGCGTCATAAACGTCATCTTTTTGCGGTGGTGATGCTACTGGTGATGTTAAGTCTCTTCCTCGGGCAGTAGCAGACATGGCTTCGCCGCTTCGCAACGCCCTAATTCTCGCTGCCCTGCTGCTCTCCCCGCTCCTCCTCGCTGATCCCGGTGAGGCAGAGAATGCCACCCCGACACCGCTTAAAATTGATCCGCTGTCGGTGAATATTGCCCCGCCCAACAGTGGGATCTTTATGGCACAGGATATTCGCCTCTATGAGGCACAATGGCAGGGAATGGATACCATGAATCTTGATAGTGAGCTACGGCAAAAGATGAAATACCCCAAGGGGTTGCGTGGCGTTATCGTCAATGAGGTGACACTTAACGCCGCCATGTCGGGAATGCTCGGTGGTGATATTATTATTGCCGTTGAGGGTAACCGAGTGAACGACTTGCAGGAGTTTCAGGATCAGTCGCGTCAAGTTGAACGCCGCAACCATGCTGCCCTGACCGTATTACGCAAAACCGATCAGATGAATGATGGTCGTTATATTATGAACCGTATGGTCTTCGTCTTGCGCTCGGTTCTGCCGCTGGGGTTTGCTCAGGTCGAATCAGCACCGATGATCATGCCCGGTGAGCCGCGTCCCCACCCTGAGCGCGGCCCCTGCACCCACTGCCATACCATTGGCGATGGTCGTTTTACCATGCCCGATCCGGATCTGATAACGCTTCCACCGCCCGCCATTAGCAAAACTGATGTAACTGGCAATAAGCCACCGCACAATGATCGTGGTCCCTGTCTTGCCTGCCATACCCTTCAACCCTAACTCTGGAGCTTAACAAATGAGCTTTGCATCCCTCACTCAAACAGTCAGCCATACCCTGAAAAACGGCAATCAAAAACTACGCAAGTTTAGCGATCAGCTCTTCACTGCCCGGGAGAGTGCCCCAGCACAGACCATCGCAATTCCCGTTGAAAGCGCTATCGGCGGCATCTATGCAGCGACCGGCGAAATTCTCAATGTCTGGGTAGATACCCTGAAAAGTGTCGGTAAATACTCCTATATCGGGGTGAAATATGGCTATCAGGACAGCCTTAGTGTCGCCTCACACCTGGTTCACAGCAGCAGTCACGCTGCCTTAAAAGTGGTCGCCTTAGGTAAAGAGAGATATCAGAAAAGCGCAACAACCGACGCCGACACGACGCCGCCAGCCGCGCCTGCAACAGCTCAGGGGCACCCAGCTACGGATAACCTGAAGGTAGAGATTCTTGGCAGCAGCAGCCACTCGTCATAGCCGATCTTAAATCGCATTTTTTCATAAAAAGTGAATACCCCCACCCGCCAGACCTGTC
>JADGBN010000036.1 GCA_015231435.1 Gammaproteobacteria bacterium | reverse complement strand
TACCCTTTCTACTTGAAACTGCAGGGTCGTTGGCTTCAGTCGCTCACCCCAATCACATAGTTAATCTATGCTCATGGGGATTCGCGACTTTGCCGCCTACCTGCATTTCCAAGTAGTTTGGGTATACATGCCAAGCGGGTTGAATCGCTGAGTAATGGCGTTATCGGTGTATTGACCAGTGGCTCACTAGCCATTCATGCGATGGGGGCCGGTTATGCCGCAGCAACCGGACATCAACCACGGCATGGTATAAAGCAGATAGACCGATTACTCTCCAACAGGAAGATTGATGTACAGGATTGTCATCGCCTCTGGGTTCCCTATGTCATCGGCAGTCGACAGGATATTATGGTGGCGATGGATTGGACCGATTTCGATGAGGATGGTCACGCTACCCTTGCCATTAACCTGACTACACAGCATGGTCGGGCGACACCGCTGGTCTGGCGAAGTGTGAAAAAGGGTGAACTAAAGGATAATCGTAATCGCTATGAGGATGAGTTGTTAGCTCACTTTAAATCTTGTCTGCCCGAGGATGTGCATGTCACCTTATTAGCGGACAGAGGATTTTGCGACACCGAACTCTTTGCCAGCCTGACCAACCTCCTGAAGTTTGATTACGTCATTCGCATTAGAAAAAACCTGATGCTAACCAATCAGAAAGGTGAAATGAGAGAGGCGAATAAGTGGCTGACCAAAGGCCGGAAAACCGCTCTTTTGCGTGAGGTAACCCTAACCCATTATCATCATCCCATCACCACAGCGGTGGTCACCAAGCAGCCTAAGATGAAAGAACTCTGGTGTTTGGTGAGTAGCTTGGGCTCGATAAGTAGCCAAACCATGATCGCTTACTACGCCAAACGCTGGGGTGTTGAAACTTGGTTTCGTGACAGTAAATCGGCACGTTATGGGTTGGGCATGGGAGCTATGCACACCAGCAGCACCACGCGCCGTGATCGTTTGTGGCTTTTAGCAGCGCTGGCTGTCATGCTGATGACCTTGATGGGTCAGGTGAGCGAAGAGCTTGGTTATGATCGCACGCTTAAAGCCAATACTGTCAAGAAGCGCACGCACTCCCTGTTTCGGCAAGGCTTGATGATTTATGAGGCCATACCCCAGATGCCGGAACAGTGGTTAAGGCCGATTATGACCCGCTTTTCCACGTTGCTATTAGAATTTAAGCACTATCAGCAGCTATTCGGCGTGGTTTAGTGATAACTTGTTGTTTGTCTTAGAGTATTATGAGGGGATGCTTAAGCTTTAGACTGTGTTCATAAATCCTGTTGAACGATTTAGTTCACAGATCATTATTAAATTGATGAAAAGTTCGGAAGACACATGATTAGTAAGATGTTATGGATAGAACTTGTTCTGTGGCTTACTGTTGCATTCACTAATCTTGGCTGTAGTGAACGAGATGTTAGTGAAGACGCACAGATTGGTTACTCTGGCGGACGACCACTGACTGTTGCAAGGATGAATGCCACTGACCATGGTGCGGTTTTGCGACACGGTCAGTGCCCAGATGATTGTGATATTTTTGGTGCAAGAGATGTTTGGGTTTTTGAGTATGAAGGCCAGTATCTCATGCATTATGATGGTGCAGGGATCAATGGTTGGAAAGCTTCACTGGCAGTAAGTAATGATTTAATCAATTGGGAGAAGCGTGGTTATATCCTTAAGTTGGGTGATGAGGGTTATGATGACGCTGGTGCTGCGTGCTACGGCACAGTCTTTCATGATGGCGATGGCTGGCATATGTATTACCTTGGAACGCCAAATACTTCCAAAAAACCATACCTAATACCCTCTTTTCCTTACAATACATTAAAAGCGACTGCAGATTCGCCATATGGACCTTGGGAAAAACAATACGGTGTGAGTCAAGTTAATACAGTAGAAGGCACTTATTATAGTACATCAGCTTCACCTGGTTTTATTGTTAAAGATGATGCGGAGTATATGCAGTTTATTAGTGTTTCCGATGATTATCTCGATAGAACTCTTGCAATCGCAAGAACTAGTAGACTGGACTCAGATTGGATTCTTGATGAAGCACCAATATTGCCCGCCAGTGAACAGATCGAGAACTCATCAATATACTATGAAGAACAAAATAAAACATGGTTTTTATTTACCAATCATGTAGGTATCGACGATGAAGGATTAGAATATTCAGATGCAGTTTTGGTGTACTGGACGAAAGACTTAAATAAGTGGAGTTCTGATAATAAAGCCATTGTGCTAGATTCACAGAATAGTACTTGGTCAAAAAAAGTTATTGGTTTGCCTTCTGTAGTTAGGCATGGTAATCGATTGGCGATATTTTATGATGGTAGGTTTTCATCCAATGGTGGCGATGACACGAGTTTACATATGTATAGAGATATTGGTCTTGCATGGATAGACTTGCCTCTTTCCCCCCCCTTCTTATAAGCTCTGTTAGATTGCATGAAAGAGGTAGAGTAGAGAACAGGCTCTCGCCTGCCCTCCCTCATCAAACCGTGCATGCGGTTTTCCCGCACACGGCTTTCCGATGTTCTTCACACCGAGGCATGTGCTGATTTCCAGCCTGCAGCTGTTGGAACTTTGTATAACCCGTAACGCCGGTACAGCTCAACACTTGGGAACCGGCCTTCGCCGATCCCTCTGTCTTTCACCTTATGGCGTTTCATCAAGTGTTTGCGCAGCCGTTGTTCCGTATGGGTCTTGACCTTTTCCATGACCTGACTCGAGTTGCGATAGTGGAAATAGCTCACCCAGCCTCTCAGGCTGCGATTCACGTTTCCCACAATCGTCTCCAAAGGGATGGGGGTCAATTCCCGTCCCGTCATGGCTGTCAGCTTCGCCTTGATTTTCTTCAGCGATTTATCTGCTGGGCAGACATGCGGGTACGGTTTTCCAGTGCGAATTCCTCGACTCATCCGAAGCGTAAAACCCAGGAAGTTGAAGCTCGCTTTGGTGGCGTCCACGGTGTGGGTCTTGGCCTCGTTGAGGTTGAGATCCAGTCGTTCCAGTACGTGGCGTATCACTTTTAGCGGTTCCTCTACATCTTTTCGACACATCACGACAAAATCATCTGCGTAACGCACAAGGTGCGCTTGCAGTTTGCCTCTGAGTTGCCGCCTTTGCCATATCCGTGCCCCGCAGGAAATACCCTTGGGGTGCATGAACCTAAAATCAGCAGTTAACCCTGCCGAGTAGCCAAGCACAGCATCAAGTCACCTTTTTCAGTTCTCGATTAAAACTCATACATGATGAGGTAGTGAAAGAGGAGGGTCTTGCCCCATAAAAACCTCCATCGACTTGGTCACAATACGTCGCCAACACTCGCTATAAGTCAACTGAGTCGCAGTTAACTTTAACTCAGAAAAGAAGGCACTAATCCGTTCATAAGCAAGTTGAATCATCTCAGATTTACCGTGAGTAGAGGTGATCACCATGCGTCTTTGGCGACCACTTCCCGTCAGTCGTCCAACGCTACTGAGTAATAGTGGGCGACTGGTGATCGCTTCGTGATGCTTGTCGGGAATCACCAGCCGGACAAACAGATTCCACCAGTTATAAACTAACGCGACCATACGTGCCATAATTTGGCTGGTCTGGAGCTTCTGCGTGACAAAACCACCCCATCCCCACTGATTTTTTGTTTCGTCAAAGTTGTTCTCACAATCAGCTCGGTTGCGATAGTGCTGCATCAGAGTCACCAGTTCATCATCCAGATTGGTCACTAGTACCGAGTATTCATAGATTCGCATATCTTCGGGACCCTCAAGCAGCGCTAACTCTAGCTGTTCTCCCTTTTTATATTCAATGCCGATCAAAGTCTCTTTTGGCAGTCGTCGCCGTGCAACGACCACCCTTCGAGGTTGCTTCCAGCCATAAAGCTGGAGTTCACTCTCCTTAAGCTCCCATTCGTTGTTGAACCTTGTCCACACGCCCAGCCTATGAACTCGGGAGATCAGCTCCTGAACGCGTTGGGATCGCTTGAGCTTGAACAGGTAGTGCTGTTCCAGTTCTTCGAGTTCGGTCATGACTGGATCATTACCCCAGTCACAATCTCCACGAATAAATTCGGGTTGGCAATTCTCTGGAAGACGCTTGAGCAGATTGACTAAGCCTGGCATGGAATGAGATGAGTGTGATTCATCGCCTGGCTTTACATCGACATCCAGAACTATACGTGTATTACCCATCATATAGGTGTGATAGGTATGTGAAGGACGCCCTGGTTTCTGGGGGTTGTAACCCTTCCTTGCCCCTTCTTGATGACCGTAAAGGGGCTTTACTGTGACATCAACATCCAGTATCCATGGCGTGGTCAACAACGGTTCATAACAGGATTGAAGATGCTTTTGTAACCACGTGATGCCTTCTTCCTCATTTATCTTTTTCAATGCACGAGTGGCTGAGCAATCACTAATGACCTTATTCATTCCCAGTAATTCGGTATTGACTCTGTCACCCCTCAATGCTGTCATATGGGCGTAGCGATTATCTCCCGACAGTATGGATAGAAACAGGGAACCCAGCACATCAATCTTCTTCGGGGCATTATTGCTGGTGTATACCCGTCATCCTTGAAAATGCTGGTTCGTTGGCTGCAGTCGCTCACCCCAATCACATAGTTAATCTATGCTCATGGGGATTCGCGACTTTGCCGCCTTCCATCATTTCCAATGATTTTGGGTATAGACCAAAGGGCAGTCGTCAATCCACGGCTTGAAACGATGACCTAGTTTTAGAAATTCTATAAAAAACGGGAGTTGTTCGATCGGTGTTACCGCAGCAGTGGGATCCCATTCAACATGGACTTTCCCAGCAAATGTTTCAACTTCTATCGCTTTTGATAACGGCGTTTTCTTAGGTAAGATAGCTTCACCCATTGGGTGAGTCAGTTTTGGGGGCAATACCATAGCTTTGTCTCCTGCTTTCAACAGGTTAGTAGTATACCTCTAATTTTAACTGAGGAATTTAGGATCAACGTACTGCGGCTTTTTGGCCATCTTATATGAAGGACAAAGTAATACCCCCTCGGGAGGGTTGGGTGAGGGTAAAAAAGCAGGGCGTCTGAACGGTTACGGTAAAGCGTGTTCCTGCACTGTTTTGTGAATAGTCAAAATAGCACAACCACGCTGGGTGGCGACTTGGTGAAACTCGGTTTCGGGATAGCGCGCTAACCATTGCCTGACCACCTCACGCTCCCCGTCGCGCCCGGCATCATCGAGAAATAGCGTTGCACCATCGGCAAGCCGCGAATAGAGAAGCGGCAAGGCGGGAAAACGTGCCAACAGATCCTGCCACGCAGGTGGCCCGTCAATCACCAGCATATCAATCACCAAGTTCTGGGGTAACGCCGCCAGCGAGTACCAGGTTCGGCACTCCCCAGCAACGGAGATTTCACCCAAGGGCGCATCCACCACCTCTGCCCACGCTGACAACCCGTAACGCGCCACCTCCGAGCGACTAATAGTGGCGTATTCGCTACCATTTTCGAGGCTATAGAGTATAGATTTTACGGTAGCGCTGCTGTTTAACTGACAACAACGCGCCAGCATTAACGTCGTTAAACCGCTGCTGCACTCAACCACCACCCGTGGTTTTCGGGTTAAGGCATGGTTGACAATAATCTGCAAAAAATCGGGGGCAGCTGACCATTTTGGCGTGTAGGGTAGCCCCTGCAATAGCTGCAGCCGCTCTTTAAGAAGATTAAACAGCAGTGCCTGATCAAAATGGGTCTGTTGCATTTTCTCCAGCAACACCAACTGTTGTTGCAAACGCTGTTGCCGCTGCCATAACAGCAGCAGTAACAAGAGCGTAGCCAGAATAAGCAGAAGTTCGGTCATCGCCTATTGTAACAATGCTGCAACGACGCATCTGACTATTTTTACATTGACAGAAGGACATTCACAACGCTAAGATCACGGGCTAACTTAGCAGGGTGGTCAAAAGATATGGCCTGCCCTACTGTTGTTATCTTCCTCAACCACAGAATTGGCCTAATTTAATGAAAAGAACTTTCCAGCCCAGCCTTATTAAGCAAGCCCGCACCCACGGTTTTCGTGCTCGTATGAGTACAGTCGGTGGTCGTAAAGTAATTAAAGCACGTCGTGCCAAAGGTCGTGCGCGTCTGACTCACTAAACGACACCCTTAGCCGATTGAACCGGCTGTTGTCGCGACTCGAAGAGGTTGTCTCCAAATTAGCTTAACCTTTTCACGACAGCTACGACTGCTTGACACCCCTCGCTATGATGCGGTTTTTAATCAGGGTGTTCGCTTCCACAGCCGGGATCTCCTGCTCTTCTGTCTTCCTAATGGACTTAACCACCCACGTTTGGGACTTGGGGTCTCCAAGCGATGGCTTAAAAGAGCTTGTCAGCGAAACTTGGTTAAACGACAGCTGCGTGAGGGTTTTCGTCTTAACCAGCAACTTATTGGTGGCTACGATTTGGTTATTGTCACCAAGCGCGGCGTTATCGCCGACAAGCAATTAATACAAGAGTCGCTGAAGAAGTTATGGAAAAAAATACCTCCCCTCCAGGCACCCGCATAAACTCCCCCATGCAACAGATCTTCACTCTCTTGCTGGTAAAAACTATCGCCATTTACAGCTATGCCGTCAGCCCTTTTCTCGGCAATAACTGTCGCTATTACCCAAGCTGCTCCAGTTATATGGCAGAGGCCATTACCCTGCATGGCCCGCTTCGCGGTCTGTGGCTGGGCATTCGCCGCCTGCTCCGCTGCCATCCATGGCACGCAGGCGGCGTTGACCCTGTTCCACCACTCACACCACTGCACTGCTCGCACTCGTCCCCTGTTATAACGCCCCCCCATTCGCCGCACAACCGAGGTAACTAATGGATTTTCAACGCATACTGCTTTATGTAGCGCTATCACTCACCATGCTGATGATGTGGGAGGCGTGGCAGGTTGACTATGTCCGCCCCCCTAAAACGGCGACCACACAGCAGAGCAACATCACGACCGGCGATATTCCCGGGGCACCTGCGGTGAGTAACGCAACGCCTGGCATGACGTCTGGCACAACACCTAACATGACCTCAGGCAGCGCCTCACTACCCGATCCGCAAATCGCCACTGCTGCCGCAAAGATGAAGTCTGCACAGCGCATCCATGTCACCACTGACCTGCTGGATATCGAGATTGATACCATCGGTGGTGATATTCGCACCGCCCGCCTGCTCGCCTACCCAACCGTTTTGCATGCAACCGATGACCCCTTTGTGCTGCTCAATGATCAGGGTGAAATCCATGTTGCGCAATCCGGTCTTTTAAGTAGCGGTAGCGATCAGGTCACCCTCCCTACGCACCACGATATTTTTAGCAGCAGTGCTAACAGCTACACCCTGAAAGAGGGTGAGGATCAGCTTGAAGTGCGTCTGGAGTGGCAGAACGACAGCGGCTTTAAGGTGAGTAAGATCTACACTTTTAAACGCGACAGTTACGTTATTCAGCTTGATCAGGAGGTCAATAACCAGAGCAGCCAAAACTGGCGCGGCCACGCCTATCAGCAGCTGCTGCGGCAACGCCCTGCCGAGGGCAGTAATATGTTCATGTACACCTATACCGGCGGGGTGCTCTACAGTGAACTGGAAAAATATGAAAAAATCCCCTTTGAAGATATGGAGAAGGTGAATCTAAAACAGGAGGTGGAGAATAGCTGGGTAGCGATGATTCAACACTACTTCTTCTCGGCATGGATTCCCGCTGAACGCGGTAAGGTACAGGCCTACAGCAAAACTCCCGGCAACAATCTCTTTATTATCGGCATTGTTGATGCGCTTAAAGAGGTGGCAGCAGGTAGCCATGAGCGCTTTAGCAGCACGCTCTATGTCGGACCAAAACTGCCACAACGCATGATACCTGTTGCCAAGGGTCTGGAACTCACCGTCGATTACGGTCTGCTGACGGTTATCGCCGAACCGCTTGACTGGCTGCTTGCCCTGTTTAACTCAATGCTTGGTAACTGGGGCTGGTCGATTATCTTCCTCACCCTGCTAATTAAACTTGCCTTCTTCAAACTCTCGGAGACCAGCTACAAATCGATGGCGCATATGCGCAAAATGCAGCCAAAAATGGTGGCGATGAAAGAGCGCTATGGTGATGATCGAACCGCCCTTAATCAGGCGATGATGAAGCTCTATAAAGAGGAGAAGATCAACCCCCTCGGCGGCTGCCTGCCGATTTTGCTGCAAATGCCGGTCTTTATCGCCCTCTACTGGATGCTGATGGAAAACGTCGAGATGCGCCAGGCACCCTTTATGTTCTGGATACAAGATCTGGCAGCGGCAGATCCCTACTTCATCCTGCCCCTCATTATGGGGGCGACGATGATTCTGCAAATGCGCCTTAACCCTACCCCAATGGATCCAATTCAGGCCAAGGTAATGATGGTTCTCCCGGTTGTCTTTACCTTCTTCTTCGCCTTCTTTCCGTCAGGACTGGTGCTCTACTGGGTGGTGAATAATATTCTCTCAATCTCACAACAGTGGTATATCACCAAACGCATTATTCAAGAATAAGGTGAACACCCCCCCCGACACGCCTGCACAAGAGACCATTGCCGCCCTTGCCACCCCCCCAGGTCGGGGCGGCATTGGTGTGGTGCGGGTCTCGGGGCCGCAGGTTTGTCAGCTTGCCACCGCCCTGCTTGGCAGCGTGCCCACCCCGCGTTACGCCACCTATCAACCCTTTAGCGACAGCCGGGGGGAGACCATTGATATCGGTATTGCGCTCTACTTTCCCGCCCCCCACTCCTTCACCGGCGAAGATGTCCTAGAACTTCAGGGACACGGTGGCGCCATTGTGATGGATCGTCTGCTGCGTGAAATTTATCAGCACGCTGTCCGTCCTGCCCGTGCCGGAGAATTCAGCCAACGCGCCTTTCTGAATGGCAAAATTGATCTTACCCAGGCTGAGGCGATTGCCGATCTAATCGCCGCAGAAAGTGAAGCGGCGGCAGAGGCGGCGTTGCGCTCCCTTAAAGGTGACTTTTCTGCGGCCATTCATCTACTGGTTGAGGCGCTTATCGCACTGCGCTGTTACATTGAAGCCGCTATCGATTTTCCTGATGAGGAGATCGATTTTCTGCAGCGTGGCGATGTCGCAGCACGACTGCAACAGCTATTGCAACAAATAGAGCGCATCAACCAGACAGCGCAACAGGGGAGTCTATTACGGGAAGGAATGCGCGTCGTTCTCGCCGGCCTGCCCAATGCAGGAAAATCGAGTCTGCTTAACGCCTTGGCGGGTGAGGATCGAGCCATTGTCACCGATATTGCCGGCACCACCCGCGATCTGTTACAGCAGGAGATTAACCTTGATGGCATGCCGCTGCATATCATTGATACCGCTGGCCTGCGCGAAAGCAGTTGCGAAATTGAACAGGAGGGGATTCGCCGTGCCTGGGGAGCGATTGCCCAAGCCAATCTTGTTTTGCTCATCATTGACAGCTGCCACAGTGAGCAACAACAGGCAGAAAATGCTCGCCTAATTGCCAAGCTGCCACCCCATATTCCGCTGCGTAAAGTATTTACTAAAATTGATATCTGCACGAATAACAACAGCAGCGAGCAGATCGAGGGCAACCTCCTCTCCAGCAAAACGGGGGTTGGTTTAGACCAGCTAAAACAAGATCTGAAGCAGATAATGGGCTATCATGGTGACACTGAGGGCTGTTTTATGGCGCGGCGCCGCCATTTGCAAGCACTTAACCTTGCCACCGGGCATCTGCAAACGGCAATCAGCCAACTGCATCTTCACTGCGCCGAACTGGTCGCAGAAGAGCTGCGTCTGACACAACAACAGCTGGAGATGATTACCGGTCACTTCGGTAGCGACGATCTGCTGGGGCGCATCTTCTCCAGCTTCTGCATTGGTAAATAGGGAGCTGACACGATGATCGCCAGAATAAGCGTAACCCCACAATGAAAATTATCATTCTCGGCGCGGGACAGGTGGGTACCACCCTCGCCAATAGCCTCGCCAATGAACTGCACGACATCACCATCGTAGATGTGAACCATGAAAAACTGGAACAGTTAAGCAACCGCTTTGAACTGCGTACCGTGACCGGTCGCGGCTCTTACCCCCCCATTCTGCGCCAGGCAGGTATTGAAGATACCGATATGCTCATCGCGGTTACCGATAGTGATGAGACCAACATTCTCGCCTGTTATATTGCCCACACCTATTTTCGCACGCCCAAACGTATTGCTCGTATTCGCTCACAACGTTACCTCGATGAACCCGATTTCATTAATAAACTCCATATTGATCTGGTGATAAGCCCCGAGCAGCTGGTCACCGACTCGATTCGCAACCTGATAGAGTACCCTGGAGCACTGCATGTTCTCGATTTTGCCGAAGGACACCTGCGACTGGTCGCCTTTATCGCCTATACCGGTGGAACCTTAGTCGGGCATACCATCGCTACCATGGCGGAACAAATGCCTCAACTTAAGGCACGCGTGGTTGCCATTTATCGCCATAACCAACCGATCAAGCCGACTGGTGACACCTTGGTTGCCCATGGTGATGAGGTCTTTATTCTTGTCGCACGCGGTGATCTGCGTGAGTTAATGAAAGTGCTACGTCGTCTTGATAAAGAGGCAAAATCAATTATTATCGCAGGGGGCGGTAATATCGGAAAACGTCTTGCCTTAACGCTGGAAAAGCAGTATCACGTTAAAGTGATTGAGCGCGACAGGGCGCGTGCCGCCGAGATTTACCAAGAGTTTACCAACGCCATGGTGTTAGTCGGCGATGGCAGTGATGATGCTCTGTTGAAAAATGAAAATATCGCCTCCACTGACATCTTCTGTGCCCTCACCGATTATGATGAGTTTAATATTATCTCGGCGATAATGGCGAAAAAAATGGGCGCCAAACAGGTGATGGCGCTCATTAACCGCTCTGATTTTGGCGAGCTTTTTGAGAGCGGTTATATCGATATCGTGATCTCCCCCAAGGACGCCACACTGAGTGCCCTGTTAAGCTATGTGCGGCGCGGCGATATTGAAAACGTCCACACCCTGCGCAACGGCGCTGCTGAAGCGATTGAAGCCATCGCCCACGGTGATAAAAACACCTCCAAAGTAGTAGGGCGAGTGATTGAAGAGATCTCCCTGCCCAAAGGGGCATATATCGGGGCTATCGCTCGCGGCGATGATGTGCTGATGGCGCATCACGACACAGTTATTGAAAGCGGGGATCACTTGGTTATCTTTCTCAATGACAAAAGTGGTATTAAAGCCATCGAGCGACTTTTTCAGGTCGATTTTACATTCCTCTAACGATGACATGCGTTACCAGCGAATAACTCGCTTGCACTAAACCCTCAGTTACGCTGAAAATAGCGATTTAAACGCTGCAGCAAACCACACAGGAACTGACAACATGGAAAAAGAAGAGATTGGCGAAAAAATAAGTACCCTTCGCGACAAGCAAAAAATGGTCAGTGAAACGTGGGCTAAAACGGGAAATCGTGAGACCCTGCGTTTTATCGTTGATATTGCCCCGCGCTACTTTAGCTGCGAACGCAGCAGTATCTTTGTGCATGATCCAAGCACGGAGAGCGTCTGGCTTGAGTGCGGTACCGGGATGAAAGAGCGGCAAATAAATGTTCCCGAAAGCTCATCACTGGTCGGGCAGGTGATAAAAAGCGGTAAAACGCAAATGCGCGTGAATATGATTGTGCAAAAAGGTGCTCATGAAATGACCGACATGATGTCCGGATTCAGTACCGTAAATGTATTGGCAGCACCGATTTTTAGCAGTAAAGAACGAGTTATCGGCGCAATTGAAATACTGAATAAGCAAAAAAACAACCAGTTTCTTGAGTACAACGATGATGACCGTGAAGAGCTGACAAAATTTGCAAGGTTTATTTCGGTAAGTCTGGAACCACTCTATCAACGCCAAGAGTTGATTAAAATCTCCCATGAGATTCAGATCCGCATCGCCAAACTTGAGAATCTGTTATAGCCACTAAACCCGACAGCGTCGGGTTTGGCAATAACTGGTGCCCTTTTGCTAGGGAGAGGTAGACTGAAAAGCGCTCTCTAAGTGGTTAACTGCTAACCAAAATGACAGACATAGTGAATTATTGAAAAAACCTCAATCTCAAAACGACTCTCTCCTTCCACATTAAATGACTCACCCCCAGAGTAGTTTTGCCACGACTCATCCCCCTGAAGACGCACCCGACACTCCCCTTTCAGAAGCTCCATTCTCTCCGGCGCACCGGTATTAAAAACCAACGTCCCCGGCAAAATAACACCCAACGATTTACGACTGCCATCCGCAGTCAGAATGGTATGACTGATACATTGACCATCAAAGAAAACATTGGCTTCCTTCACCACCGAAACATCATTAAACTGCGACATGGGAATCCTCCTCAGAGCAAAAAATTAAATATTATCCTTTTATCCCTTCAGCAGCCAGCGATAAAAATATAACTACCGCATACCAAAGCCTGACCGCCCTAACAAAAGCAATTTTCTGGCTCCCCACCACGCAATAAACGATCCTCTTTTAAGATGGCTCGGGTATAATATGCGACAACGCCGGAGTAGCTCCAATCGGTAGAGCAGCGCATTCGTAATGCGACGGTCGGAGGTTCGACTCCTCTCTCCGGCACCATCACCACCAAACCGTAATACGTTACCGGTAACTGGGAGCACTGCTTCCAAAAAAGTCTGCAACGCGACCACTGATGTGATCGCTGCAAAGCTAAGGCGAACTGTTAAGGAATTCTTGATAGTTCGCTATGGCATTAGTTTTATGGTAATAAATCCAATTAAACCTGCCACAACAATAGCTAAAATAGCGATGGCGACTGTACTTATATACCTTTGCGTTTGCCTACGATCTTCACTGTTTTTCTTTATTATTTGAGCACGAATTAGCGGTTCTGCGCTATTTTTTAACTTCTTATAGATCGCTTCGATAGTTTTGTAGTGCTTGGCGCAATCTTCGTAAAATCGTTTCCTATTTTTTTCGTGCTCTTCCCGATAACGTTGTATATCGGCGCTTGCAGCGTCAGCTTGCTCAAGCATCGTTATGTAATCTGGGATGGTTAACAACACAATATCTGAATGTTCAAGATAAGCGTCACGGAAGTTTTGAATCGACTCAAGTGAGAATACCAGTCCGCTTTCATAAGCGTCATAGATAGCGCGCTGACAGTGTGACTCTGCACGATCAAGCTCGTTATCTATAGAATCGTCATCGTCATGGCAGATAGCTTTGGCGATATGATAGCCAACATAGCGCAACTCATTTATTGATGGGACGGTTATTTTTCCTGAGAGATCGCCTATTTCTCTAAGAACCAGCTCCGCTTTATCAAATAGAGCAACTATCAGCCTGAGTCGCTGCTTCTGCGCTGGTGTCATTTCAATGAGAAGCGATAACCTTTTAATTTCTCTATACGACTGTCAAGCTCATCCTTGGTGACGTATTGTCCCAACTGGAGCAAGACGTTACCACGGGAGTAGCGCACGACAATATCATCAGACAGCCGACTTTCATCTGTTGATAAATCCGGAAGGCATGGCTCTGGTGGTAGTTCAAAAGCATTTTTTACCCGCCCAATCCAGTTCATATCTTCTCCAAATGCAAAAAAAAGAGCACTCCATGCCCGATAAGGTTGAGAATAGTAAGGCAAACACCAGACCTGCTCAACCGGTATTTTTAGATTGAGCTCGTCGGGTCTTGTTTAACCCGGCACTGTCGCTTTATCCTGGAAAGCCCAGTTGATCCACGAAAGGCACGAAAAGCTCGAAAAGATTCAAAGCGTTAATCGATGGAGAGATATCACCCGCTGGGTGAATGAGAGCGAATATGCAAAATGTTGATCTGTTTTGTCTCTTTCGTGAATTTCGTGGCCGAAAAGCGGTTTTTAGGTTTATCCTAACCCTCGACACAACGGTTAAAAGTAAAAGTATGATTGCACCCAGCCACACTCACAGCTAAACTGAAGAGATGGTATCTATCTATAAACTCCGCAACAGATGGGGTTTGAGGCGAGGTCAGGGTTGCGCCCTCTTACTGCTCTTGCTGCTATCCTTGACCACGGCACCGCTGCAGGCTGGTGAGTCGATCACTATTCAGCTCAAATGGCTCCACCAGTTTCAGTTTGCTGGCTACTACGCGGCCAAAGCGCAGGGCTATTTTGCGCAGGAGGGGCTGAATGTCACCCTAAAGTCACGCAATCCCAAGACCAGCCCTATTGATGATGTTCTTGAGGGACGGGCTGAATACGGGGTTGCCGATGCTGGGTTGGTGCTATCACGAATGCAGGGGGAGCCGGTTGTTCTCTTGGCACAAATATACCAGCACTCACCGTTAACCCTCATTGCCCTTCAGGAGAGTGGTATTCGCACCCCTTTTGATCTGGTCGGTAAGCGGGTAATGTCCGACATCCTGAGCCATGGCAATGCCCCACTGCTGGCGATGCTTAACAAAACACTGGGTGGCCTTGATAAGATCACCCAGCTGCCGCAGAACTACCGCAAAGAGGTGTTGCTTGAGGGCAGTGCCGATGTCATTAGTGGTTATCTCGGCGGTCAGCCCTTCTGGTTCAAGGAGAGGGAGATAGCGATCACCACCCTCGATCCCCGCGACTATGGAATCGACTTTTACGGTGATAACCTCTTTACCTCCGAAAGCGAGTTGCGCGACCATCCGCAACGGGTAAAAGCAGTGATTCACGCCGTTACCCGAGGATGGGACTACGCGCTGCAACATCCGCAGGAGATCGTTGACCTCATCATTAGCGACTACAACGAACAGCAGCTGTCACGCGATCACCTCCGCTACGAGGCAGAGGTGACCGAGCAGATGGTCCTGCCGCAATTTATTACCATCGGGAGCTACGAAACTACCCGCTATCAAAAAATCGGTGAGATCTACACCCAGCTCGGATTGGCTGAAAACCCCCAAGTGGATGAGAGGTTCTTTTATAACGCAACCGATGCGCATATTCACTTTGCCGCCGCTGAACAGCAGTGGTTAGAGGCGCACCCGCAGGTCACCTTCACTGGCAACCCCAACCGCCTCCCCTACGAAACCTTTGACGCGCAGGGTAACTACAGCGGTATCGTCGCCGACTATCTGAAGCTAATAACCGCGAAGAGCGGTCTCGCCTTTCGTACCATTCCCAGCAGCAGCTGGTCACACTCGCTACAGCTTGCCAACGCGGGGCAGGTGCAGATCATCTCTGGTGATGCCGCCGATACCGTTCTCAACCAGAAGTTCCGCCCCGTTGATCCCTACAACCACAACCCTGTCGTCATCGTCATGGATTCGAAACATCCATTTGTTGAAGATCTCCGTTCACTTGCGGGGAAAAAAATTGCCATTCTCCAGAACTACGGCTATACCGATAACCTCTATAAAACCTACCCCACTCTCGACTTTATCAAAATTGAGAGTATCCAGCAGGGACTAACAGGGGTGGCCGAGGGGCGCTTCGATGCCCTGCTCGCGACCATGTCACTCGCCAGTTATCATCTTGCCGAGATGGGGCTGCACACCCTCAGAGTCGTAGGGAAAACCTCTGTTGTCATGGATCTCACCCTCTTCATCAGCAACGAGGAGCCCCTGCTTCACGCCATTATTAGCAAATCGCTGAAGGAGATCTCGGCAAAGGAGAGCCACGATATCTTGCAGCAGTGGCAGCCGAATGAGTATGTCGAGAAGACCGACTACCGCCTTACGATCATCATTAGCGTCATTTTTATCCTAATGATTGCCGCACTTCTGATCTGGAATAGCCGACTGAAAGAGGCGATGAGGCAACGGCAGATAACTGAAGCGGCGTTACAGCGCAGTGAAGAGCGCTTTACGCTGGCGATGCTGGGGGGCAGTGACGGGATCTTTGACTGGAATCTGCTGACCAATGAGATTTACTACACCCCCCGCTGGAAAAATATGCTCGGCTATGACGATGATGAACTGGAAAACAGTTTCACGGTTTGGGAGAGGTTGATCGATGCAGATGATCGCCAGCGCAGCTGGGAGATGCTCAATGACTACATTAACGGCAAGCGGGATAACTTCAATATCGAGTTTCGCATGCGCCACAAGGGTGGCCACTGGGTTGATATTCTCTCCCGCGCCTGGCTGGTAAGGAACAGAGAGGGTCAGGCGACACGGGTCGTGGGTACCCATGTCGATATTAGTAACCGCAAGCGGTACGAAAAACAGCTGGCGGCGGAGCGCAATCGGGCGCAAAACTATCTGGATATCGCCAGAGTGATGCTTATCGCCCTTGATGACGCGGCTAAAGTCACCTTAATTAATGTCAAAGGGTGCGAGATCCTCGGGCTGCCGGAGGCGGAGATCCTCGGCAAAAACTGGCTCGAGCAATTTCTGCTACCAGAAAATCTGGCGCAGGTTAAGTACTATTACCGTGAATTGATGGCCGGGAACGTTCAGGCAGTGGAGGATGTCGAAAACAGCATCATCACCGCCAAGGGCGAGAAGCGTCTGATGTCATGGCACAACTCGGTCATTCGCGATGATCAGGGGAAGATCATTGGCATTCTCTCCTCTGGTGAAGATATTACCGAACGCAAACACGCCGAAGAGGCACTGTTGGAGAGCGAAAAGCTCTTTAAGGCAATTACCGACTCCTCGCCCCTTGCCATCTATATGTCATCGGGTATCGAACAACGTGCAGCCTATATCAACCCCACCTTTGTCAGGCTCTTCGGCTATACCCTGGATGAGGTGCCCTCGGTGGCTGAGTGGTGGCCGCTGGCCTATCCCGATGTCACCTATCGCAACGAGCTAATGCAGGAGTGGCAACGCCGAGCCGCAGACGCCATTGCCACCCACAGCACCATCGAACCAATGCAGGCGGTGGTGACCTGCAAGGACGGCTCAGAGAAGAATATCTTGTGGGGTTTTGTTAGCGTTGGCGATAAAAACTGGGCCTTCGGACTCGACTATACCGAGAGCGAGCAGGCACGGAGCAAACTCCTGCTCGCCGCCAGCGTCTTTACCCATAGCCAAAACGGTATCGTCATTACCGATGCCCGTAACGTGATCATCGACTGTAACCCTGCCTTCAGCCGCATCACCGGCTACTCCTGCGAGGAGGTGATCGGCCACACCCCGAAACTGCTGGCCTCCGGTCGCCAGGGCAGAAAATTCTATACCCGTATGTGGAACTCCCTAAAGGAGAATCACTTCTGGCATGGCGAGATCTGGAACCGCCGTAAAGATGGCGAATTCTATGCCGAACTCCTTGCCATCTCGGCGGTTCATGACAACACGGGAAAACTGCAAAACTATATCGGTCTCTTCTCCGATATTAGCCACATGAAGGAACACCAAGCCGAACTCGAAAAAATCGCCCACTTTGACACTCTAACCGGGGTTCCCAATCGACGTCTACTGGCCGATCGTCTCAGCCAGGCCGTTGCCCGCGCCAAGCGCAACGGCAAACTGATGGCCGTCTGTTACCTTGATCTCGACGGTTTCAAGCCGGTCAATGACCAATATGGCCATGCTGTCGGCGATCTCCTGCTGATTGAGATCACCAAGCGTCTAAGTCGTGTTGTTCGTACCGAAGATACCCTCGCCCGCCTCGGGGGTGATGAGTTCGTCATCCTCTTTGTTGATCTCACCCGACCCGATGAGAGTCATCTCTTTCTTAACCGTGTTCTCGAGGCGGTAAGTACGCCGGTAGCGCTGGAAAACACCGAGATTCAGATCTCCGCCAGTATCGGCGTCACCCTCTACCCCGACGATGATGTTGATGCCGATACCCTGTTACGCCACGCCGACATGTCGATGTACATCGCCAAGGATGCCGGCAAGAACCGTTATCACCTCTTTAATAGCGAACAGAATCGCCAGCTACAGACACAGCGACTCTATCTTCAGGAGCTACGGGATGCCCTAGAGAGGGAGGAGTTTGTTCTCTACTACCAGCCCAAGGTTGACCTTATTAGCGGCGAAGTGGTGGGGGCAGAGGGGCTGATTCGCTGGCAACACCCACAAAAGGGGTTATTGCCGCCAGGTGCGTTCCTGCCCTATCTTACTGACAGCGACCTTGAGATCGCCGTTGGCGAATGGGTGGTTGAGTCGGTGTTACAACAGATCGAAGCGTGGCAGCATAGTGGTCTCAACTTTATCGTAAGTGCCAATATTAGCGCCGGACAGCTGCTGCAGGAGCGCTTCTCCGACCAGCTTCAGCTCATGCTAAAGCGTCACCCCGATGTCGATCCCGGTAAACTGGAGCTGGAAATTCTCGAAACGGCGGCACTCTCCGATATGGATCAGGCGGTCGCCGCACTCGGCCGCTGTCACCAGCTCGGGGTTCACTTCTCCCTCGACGATTTTGGTACCGGTTACTCCTCCCTCAGCTACTTCCGCAATCTACCGGTGAAGACCCTGAAGATCGATCAGAGCTTCGTGCGTGACATGCTGGCTGATCCGGGTGATATGGGAATTGTTGAGAGCGTGGTACGCCTCGCCCAAGCCTTTAACCGCGAGGTGATCGCTGAAGGGGTTGAGACGCTGGAACATGGGTCGATGCTCATCCACCTCGGCTGTCACCACGTCCAGGGTTACGGTATCGCCCGCCCGATGCCAGCGGCGCAAATCCCCGAGTGGGTTGCACAGTGGCAGAGCAACGCCGTCTGGCTGACGCTGGAACAGCGAATCACCAATCACGAAGATATTCCCCTGCTCATCGCGGCACAGAGCCATCGCAACTGGATCGATGAAATTGCGAAACAGCTTGATCACCCCAACGAAAAACTCTCTGCCTCGCTCGATGCGACCCAGTGCCGCTTTGGACGCTGGTATTACGGCAGTGGTGCAGCCAGCTACGGCGAGCTACCCGAGTTTCAAGCGATAGCCCCGGTGCATAAACTGGTACACAGCCAGGCTGAGGAGCTCCTTAGGATGCTTAACCGTGGTGAGGATGCCGCAGCCAAGAGACAACTGAGTGAGATGTATAAAACCCGAGATCGTCTCCTCGGGCTACTGGATACGCTAATCAGGCATATCGGGAAGGCAACGCCATAGCAACGTCGATCCTGCCCCCAGTAAGGGGGATGGGGATTACCCTAACTTTATTGAATGGTGATTGACAATAAAATGGGGGATGCGTATGATTCGCGCCGTGCATTGACCACTGCACAGCATTGCCGAGGTGGTGAAATTGGTATACACGCTAGCTTCAGGTGCTAGTGGGGGAAACCCCGTGGAGGTTCAAGTCCTCTTCTCGGCACCAATTCCTGAAAGTAAAAAAGCCGCATTTTGCGGCTTTTTTTTTGCCTGAAACAATGGTTTGCCGCCGTTTTCCGCCCTTCTTGACATTTTGGCAATGGCGTTTTGGTGCATAGTATTGCATAAACTGGGGTGAGGTGGTTTGCTGTTACTGTGCCATGCGGCGCTGGAGCTTTTCTGAGCAGGCGTGAAGCACGTCAAGCAGCCATTGAATGCTGAATAGCTGGCTCTCATCGCGGATTAACTTGGGTAGTTGCTCGTCTAGGTCGATAAGTGACTCGTTCATGCTGATGGACGTTGCACACTCTTTGCCGTGGGGGTCGAAGCTAATCAGCCAGCGGCGCAGGGACATGGGAATGGGTTGGTTTTGGCGGCGGTCTGCGATGAGCTGCTCTAACTCTGGCTGCGTCGTGTTTAAGGGGTCGCCCCCCATTGTTGCAATCTGGTCTTGCTGTGATGCTTTGCGTATAATCAGTAAACCAACCAAGGAGATACAGTGGAAGAGCTAAATATTGAACGTGTCCGTGAAAAGTACGGGTATCTGCTAGAGTCCGATGCCGCACGGACAATATCAACATGGATAGACCCGAATGCCGACGAACCGTTTGACCCAAAAGAATATGTCGAACAGGTAAACCGTGAAGGTGCCGCATTACAGAAACTTATTGACGCCGCTATCCGCGACATTTGATGGAGAGTCAATCGCACCTGACACCAAGCGCAATCATCGACAAGATTGGTGATGACCGCATTCTTATGCGGATTGCTCTGCTTGATGGGCTGTACAATGATTTTTCCTCGAGTTGGCCTGGAACGTACATGAACCGCCATCTCTTGCAGCAGGCCGTGGAGTCTTACTATTGTGACTCGTATCGTATTAAGGCATTTCATGCGATCAAATACTCCGACCAGCATAAAAGGTCTGCGCTTACTATGTCGTGGATTTCGCGTATTCGCCCCATTTATACCCTTTCTACTTGAAATTGCAGGGTCGTTGGCTGCAGTCGCTCACCCCAATCACTTAGTCAATCTAAGCTCATGGGGATTCGCGCCTTTGCCGCCTACCTGCATTTCCAAGTAGTTTGGGTAT
>JADGBN010000035.1 GCA_015231435.1 Gammaproteobacteria bacterium | reverse complement strand
GGTTTACTAAGCTCATGGGGATTCGCGACTCTGCCGCCTTCCCTCATTTCCAATGATTTTGGGTATTGAAGATTACCTGATAATGTTAAAAGGCATAGGAGGAGGCGAGAAAGAGGTTAACACTCTCCATTTTCAGCGTCTGCACGGCGCTGTTATCGCTAAAGAGTTGTGCTTCGCCGCTGCCACGGCTGTAGTTCAGACCGACGCTTAGGGAGGAGTTGCGGGTAAAACGGCTGACACTCAAGGCGAGGCCGTGCAGATCAACGTGTTCATGCTGGTTAGTGGCCGTGGTGTCAATTTTGGGTGTGTTGGCGTTATTACTAAAGTAGCCGCCCCGCACTGCCCAGTTGGCCACGGGGTAGTACTCTGCGGCAAGCGCGATATTCCATGTCGCTTCGCGTGCACTATAACCGCCCTGATCGGTGGTGGCGCTGTAGTAGGCGAAGTCGCTGCTGAAAAGCAGACGATCTGAGGCGAACCATGCGATGCCGAGATTGCTGGTCAAGGGGGTGTCCCGCGCCCCGTCATCCTGGTGAACTTGCGGTGCTAATAGTTGGTCACTGCCATCTTCGGCAGGGGTGGCATTGGTCTGTTGCAGTTGGTAGTCACTGCTGACGATTTGCGTTTGGCGCAGGGATAAACCGATAGAGAGGCGATCGATTGGGCTCCACATCATCCCAAGCACCGGTTGATAGCCGCTCTCACTCGCCTCAATATAGTAGTTCTCCCAGAACTGGCGTCCATCATTTTTATTAAACCATTGATTAACAATCGTTTCATAGGTACGGTGATGAAAATAGAGGGTGGCACCAAGGGCGAATTTATCATTAATAGCAAGGGCGTAGGAGGGGCCGATTTTATGGGTGGTATCGCGGTTATTGACGTTAATAAAAAAGCTCTGATTATTAAGGAAGGCGGCGAACTGTTGATCTTGATCTTCAATAATCGAGTCGGTTACCGCATAGGAGAAGCCAACAACCCCTTTGTCCAGCGGTTGGATAACACCAAAAAAGTTGGGCAGGAGTGAGGATGATTTGCGCTCATAGTTAAGTCCAGGGGAGAGCGCGTCCTGATAGGTTTTATTACTGTGATAGAAGGTGTTCACCGAACCTGAGAGGCTACGGTCGCTGGCATAACTGATGCCGGCGGGGTTGTAGTAGAGTCCTGAAGCGTCATCGGCGATGGCAGTGTAGGCTCCCGCCAGACCCAGCGCGCGTTCACCGAGGTGAATGTTGTTATAGTGCCACTCATCTGCATGGGCGTAAGAGATCGCCAGTAGAAGAGAGGGGATTAAGTGAAGGCGTGTGCGGCTCATGGGGGGGCTAGCTCCGATGGAAATGGCGGGTAAAGCGTTGCTGATGGCGGTCGCCATGCGCGGCAGTGATACCCTCTTGCTGATAGATTGCTGCAAGGCGGCTAATGCGATCAGCAAAGGTGGGGTGGGTGGTGACCAGCACCCGCATGGATTCTCCCTGCAGCGGGGCAATGCGTTGCAGATAGCGTTCAAGGGCGGTGGCATCGTAACCTGCTTGGGCAAGCAGCAGGGTGCTACTGGCGTCGGCATCAAACTCATCGGCCTGCTTGAGGCCGTTACCAAAAAGCAGATCCAGTGCAGTATCAATAGCCTGTTCAAGGGCCACCCTCGCAGCGTCACTAAATCCCGCAAAAAACTGACCAATACCGGCCTGCAGCGGATCGGCCTCACCGCGGATTTGCAGTTCGTTAACAATGTGGCGGCGATTAACATGGGCGATCTCATGGGCGATAACCGCTGCGAGTTCAGCCTCATCCTGCATCTCTTTTAGCGCACCGCGAGAGACAAAGATATAGCCGCCTGGGGTGGTGTAGGCGTTCACCTCATCACTGTTAAGTATCGCGATGTGGTAGGTTAGCTCTTGGCGATCGCCAAACTGTAGCAGGCGCTGCATCACCAGATTCAGGTAACGCTGGAGTTCAAGGTTCTCCAGCAGGGGGTAGTCGCTAATCACTACCGTGGCGAGTTCACGGCCAAAGCTAATCTCTGCCCTAATATCCTCTGCAATATCGGCGTCGTTAATTAAGGTGGTTTGTGAGATGCGCTGGCGAAAGTTGTTATTTGCGCCAGTCGCTGTTTCAGCGGTGACGCTGCTGCTTAGTAGGAGTGACAGGAAGATAAAATGTGACAGGTGCCGTATCATGGTCTCTCCTCTCTGGCGCTATCCTGGGTGGCAAGAAAGTGGTTGAGCTCCTCTTCGCCAAGGCTGAAGCGCTCAATCTTGCGCAGTTGCAGATAGCTGCGGCGGATATCATCACCAAGGCGGGCGCGGCGTTCAGAGGCCGCAAGGCCACGGGCTGCACCGGCGGTGGTGACTACCGAGGCGCGACGGCGTGCCGAGTCGCTAATGCTCTCACTCTCTTCGCCAGTGAGCAGTGACACCGGTTTGGTCGGTGGAGTCGCTTTAATCAGATAGCTGGAGATCCACCCCTCTTTATTCTGATAGCGTACCTCACTCCAGCTTTTTTGTTGTGAAATAAGCTGCATGACCGCCCCTTTTTGTAGCTCATCAATCATCGTTGCGTTAAAGGCGGGTTGGCTATAGAGACGTCCCTGCAGGCTCTGCAGATAGACATCGCTGGCGCTGCCCGAGGGATGAAAGCCCAAGAGCAGAAGCGTGAGTAGGGGAGGGACTATTTTTTTCATCATTTACTGGTAGCAGTATAGACCCCGTCCCACTCTGCGGCGGGGGGGTGTTGTAGATAGTTCTGACAGCGGCCGATAAAGAGTGCTGCCAACTCTGGGTGGTCAAGCTGCTGATAACAGTCAATGGCCTGTTGCCAGCGCTGTTGCAGATAGTGATCAAAGCCCGTCTCTGCCCACTTAACCTGCATGGCGATGCTTTCAGGGGTGTCACTCTCGTGGCTGATTATTGGAGCAAATATACGCAAGGGCTGCTGTTTTCCTTTGACTCTGACCGCATCAACGGGGATAACTGGAATCGGTTTTAGCAGCGCACGCAGACTGTTTTCGCTAATCAGAACAGGTGTGCCGTAATATTTGGTCATCCCCTCCAGACGAGAGGCGATGTTAACACCATCGCCAATCACTGTGTAGTCTAGTTTTTTCTCGGAACCGATATTACCAAGAATGACGCTATCGGTGTTTATCCCAATACCGATGGCAATGGGGTTGTAGCCAAGGTCGGTTAGGGTGCGATTAACCTCCCGGAGTGCCTGCATCATTTTAATGGCGGTGGTCACCGCGAGGTCAGCGTGATCCGAGGTGCGTATTGGAGCACCCCAGAACGCCATAATCGCATCACCAATAAACTTGTCGAGGGTGCCGTGGTGCGCAAAGATAGTTTCGGTCATTACCGCAAAGTAGATGTTTAGCAGTTGCACCACGCGTTCGGCGCTATAGTTTTCCGAGATAGTGGTAAAGCCGCGAATATCACTAAAGAGAACCGAGATCGTTTCGCGACTGCTGACCGCCGTCGCCGCCTGACTCTCTGGCTGCTCAATAAGCTGTTTAAGTACCACCGGGGAGACATAGCTGGCAAACATCGCGCGTACCCGTCGCTTCTCTAAACTTTCGCTAAAGGTGAGATAGGTAATCGCCGAGAGGGCGGCGCTCAGCACTGCACCCAAGGGCATAGCGATGGCATAAACCTGCTGTTGGCTAAAGGCGTAGAGTGCAAAGCCAAGATAGAGCCCACCAATAAGCAGCGGCAGCAGAATCAGGCGGTAGAGCCGTCCTTCGGCAAGATAGAGGGTGGTGAGGGTGACCAACAGAACCAGCAGGGCAGATAATAGACGATCCCGCCAGGCAACCGCAGGGGTCAGGAGGTCATGGTTAAGAATGGCGCTTAACGCTGAGGCGTGTAGCACAACGCCGGGAATGCGGTTCGCCAGCGGGGTGGTTTTAACATCCTGCAGACCGATGGCGCTGGAGCCGATAAAGACCAGTTTATCGGCAAACAGATCTGGGGGGGTGAGGAGATTTTCGACATCACCACGGCGCAGCTTTTGAATTGAGTCAATAATACCGCTTACCGAGTAAGGGGTGATCTCTCCTGCATAGTTAATCAGGCTATAGCCGTCGGCATCGGTAGGCAGTCGATCGTTTCCAGCGATAATAGCGCCAGGGATCTGCTGAATGGGGGTTGTTTGGGCGTAGTAGGGGGCAACGGCCATGGTTGGCAGCAGGGCCCCCTGATAAGTGCTAAAGAGGCGCAGGCGACGGTAAATGCCATCGGCATCTGGTTCAATTTCGACAATGCCAAGGCCGGCGGCAGCACGGTAGAGCTCAGGGATCGGCAGCAGATAGCTGTTATTTCCGACATCGTTAAATCCTGTTGCGTGCGGGTAGCTGTGCGGTGCTAAAAGATCCGCAGGGAGCGGCTGGTTTAACTGATCTCTGGCAATCTCCGGATCGTTTTCGCGCATTAACTGCATCGCGTGTATGGTAATGCCGCTTGCAGCGGTGGCGTCAATTAGACGCGCATCATTCTCGCTTTGGGTACCCTCTCTTTTTCCTATTTCGCTTTCGCTAAAGAGAATATCGACAATAATGGCGCGGGCGCCGCCCATGGTAAAAAAGTCGATGAGATCGGCATGCACCGAGCGTGGCCAGGGCCAGCGTCCGACCAGCGGGTCAAGTGCCTGCAGTGAGGCTTCATCAATGAGCACTACGGCAATGGCGTCATGGAGCGGTTTATCATGGTTAAACAGCTGCATTCGCTGGTCGTAGCTTATCCACTCAAGGCGGGTAAAGGCACCAAAGCTCTCTGCCAGCAGCAGGAGCAGGATGAGGGTGAGACTCAGGGCGAGGGCGGCAACCCTTTTACGCTGGCGGGAGTGCAAGGCGGCTCTCCCTGTTGGCGATTACGCTGCCAAGACCAGGAGATACTCGAGCAACGCCTTTTGCGTGTGCAGACGATTACCCGCCTGTTGCCAGATCGCCGTGTTATCACACGCCATCAGGCCATGGCTCACCTCTTCACCGCGATGGGCAGGCAGGCAGTGGAGAAAGAGGGCTTCGGGGTTTGCCAAGGTCATTAATGCCTCATCCACCATATACCCCTTAAAGTCGAGCAGACGTTGCTGGCGTTGTGACTCCTGCCCCATACTTGCCCAGACATCGGTGCTCACCAGATCAGCGTTACTGACCGCCTCCTGAGGGGAGTGACTAAGGGTGACCGAGCCCGGTCGTGCGCGCAGTGCGGCGGTGACCAGATTAACATTGGGTTCATACCCTTTGGGGGTGGCGATTTTCAGGTTAAAGTTAAACTGTAGCGCCGCCTCAATATAGCTGTTGCACATATTGTTGCCATCGCCTATCCAAGCAACGGTTTTACCGGCAATCGCGCCGCGAAGCTCCTGAAAGGTTTGCATATCGGCAAGGAGTTGACAGGGGTGTAGGGTATCGGTGAGGGCATTAATCACCGGTACATCAGAAAATTCGGCAAAACGTTGCAGCCCGCTATGGGAGAAGGTGCGTACCATGACCGCATCGACCATGCGTGACAGCACCCGTGCCGCATCCTCCAGCGGCTCACCCCGCCCCAGCTGGGTATCCTGGGGGGAGAGGAAAATAGCGTGGCCACCGAGCTGGGTCATTGCCGCCTCAAAGGAGACTCGGGTGCGTGTCGAGGCCTTCTCAAAAACCATCGCCAGGGTGCGGTTTTTCAGGGGTTCGTAAATCTCTCCCTGTTGCTGCATCTGCTTGAGTTCACCAGCGCGCAGAATAAGCTGCGCCAAAGTAGCGGGCGAAAGATCATGTAATGAAATAAAGTGTGGTACAGGGTGCATCGCAGCGACTCTAATCTGATTATTTATCGGGCCTGTTCATTCAGGAACTGGTGCCAGCTTACCGCGCGTTAATCAGCAGAGCAAGCTCCTTGACCAGGTGATCTGCCTCACTATCACTGAGAATTAGCGGCGGCAGCAGGCGGATAACGCGCTCTGCGGTGACATTAATCAGTAAGCCGTGCGCCAGTGCCGTGGCGACTAGATCGGCGCAGGGGGCATCGAGTTCGACGCCAATTAACAGCCCCAGATGCCGAACCTCCAACACATGGGAATTATCTTTAAGCGCCAAACGCAGCCCCTCGGCAATTCGCCGCCCAAGCGTCGTAGCGCGTGCTGCGAGGTTCTCCTGTTGCAGGGTGGTTACGACTGCCATGGCTGCGGCACAGACCAGCGGGTTACCGCCAAAAGTGCTGCCATGATTGCCCGGCTGAAAGAGGTTGGCGGCATCACCGCGTGCCAGACAGGCACCAATGGGCACGCCATTGCCGAGCCCTTTAGCGAGGGTCATGACATCGGGGGCGATCGTGCTGTGCATATAGGCGAAGGGTTTGCCGGAGCGTCCCATGCCGGTCTGAATTTCGTCAAGCATCATTAGCCACTGCTGCTCATCACAAAGCTGGCGAACCTGTTCCAAATAGTTGGCGGCGGGAATATGAACGCCCCCCTCCCCTTGTACCGGCTCGACGAGAATGGCGACAATCGACTGATTTGAGGCAGCGACACTGCGCAGAGTGGCCATATCATTATAGGGAACGCGGACAAAACCGCTAACCAGCGGCTCAAATCCAGCGTGTACCTTGCGGTTGCCGGTCGCCGACAGGGTGGCCAGGGTGCGACCATGAAAACTTGACTCCATCACGACAATCGCCGGCCGCTCTATACCACGACGATGCCCATAAAGGCGTGCCAGTTTGATCGCCGCTTCGTTGGCCTCAGCGCCGGAGTTGGAGAAAAAAACCCGATCCATACCGGCGAAGGCGGTTAGCATGTCACCCAGCTGCTGCTGGTTGCCGATACGGTAGAGGTTGGAGGTGTGAATCAGTTGCCCGGCCTGCGCACAAATCGCCTGGGTCACCGCAGGATGGGCGTGACCGAGGTTGGTGACCGCAATACCACTGAGCGCATCAAGATAGGTGCGGCCCTGATCATCCCAAAGTGTGGCGCTTTCACCGCGCACAAAGGTGACGGGCTGGGGAAGGTAGGTAGACATAAGCGAGTTGGACATAATGGTGTTCTCGAGGCTCCGAATCAGGATATAAACGCGGTTAACAACGCTGGACAGTCGCAGAAAAACGGGTCATTCTACAGATGCATTAAGGGTGATGCAAACCTTTAAAGAGGATAACGGGGAAGCGTATGTTTGGTATCTATAGTGTAGAGGGGCGGCACTTTTACGAAAGTCTCGAGGCGCTGCAGCGAGTTCGCCAGGTTAAAGAGGCAGTGGCGCCTCTGCCAGTACGTGCAGGTCAACAGGAGACGGGAACTGCGGTACCGCACCATCAGGTCGATGCCTATCGCGACACCCTAGCGCTGCATGAACATGAATCACTGCTTTACGCGCATCAGATCATGAGTCACCCGGTAGAGACGATTCATGCCGGGGTCGAGATAATTACTGCGCATCAGCAGTTTCAGGAGCATCACCTGCGGATGATGCCGGTGGTTAATGATCAGGAGCGGGTGATCGGTATGCTCTCCGCCATTACGCTGTTACGCCACATTCTTTTTGATGGTGATGTGGTCCGTTATATTAAAAAGATGAAGGTGGCAGAGGTGATGGAGAAGGAGGTGATTACCGCCGATCCCCTAGCGGAAATTCGGCGTGTGGCGCGGGTGATGCATGACTACCATCTACATGGGTTGCCGATTATCAACAATACCGAGCGTCTTGTCGGTTTTATCTCGCGTGGCGATCTGTTACGCGCCCTGTTTGATAATCCGCCACTGAATATCTGGTCATGATTTAATCGTCACAGGCGTTTCATACCCAAACTACTTGGAAATGCAGGTAGGCGGCAAGGTTGCGAATCCCCATGAGCTTAGACAACCTAAGTGATTGGGGTGAGCGACTGCAGCCAACGACCCTGCAATTTCAAGTAGAAAGGGTATATCATCCGCTTGCGTCAGCTTCTGACGCAGTTGCGCCCCTCAGCCTTGGCTTGATAAAGGGCGTTATCGGCACGTTTTATCACCTCATCTGGCGCTTCGCCATTTTGGTGTTCAGCAACACCAAAGCTGGCGGTGATTACCCCGACTTCAGCGAAGCTCGCGCTTGCAAGGCATGCCTGAATACGATGGGCAAGACCGACGGCGGCATTTACCCGAGTTTCGGGGCAGAGAATAATAAACTCCTCACCGCCCCAACGCCCGAGCAGATCAACTTCGCGCAGACAGGGTTCAACGGTACGAGTGATATGCTGTAGCACTTGATCACCCACCGCATGACCAAAGCGGTCATTGACGCTTTTAAACCAGTCGATATCAAAGATAATAATCGAAAAGATCTTTTCGTAGCGGTGTGAAAGGCTGAAACAGTGTTCAATCTGCTCCTGAACATGGCGGCGACTGGCGATACCTGTGAGCATATCGGTTTTCGCCTGTTTATCGAGTTCAGCGTTTAGCCGTTGCAGCTCTTGCCACGCCTGTTTGCTGTCACTAATGTCACGAAAAGCGACCACTAGCCCTTCAGTTCGATCCATCTTAATCAGCGGTGAGGCGATCACCATGACGGGAAAAACTTCTCCTGCCTTGTTCCACATAATATCTTCAAATTCATGGACATGCTGATTGGTTTGTAAAGCCGTCAGCATCGGACAATCCTCTTCCTTAAATGGTGTACCGTCGGCGTGGTGGTGGTGCAGTCGCAGATGCGCCTTTTCCCCCAGCAGCTCATCTTCGCGGTGATAGCCCAAAATACGCAGGGCGGCGGGGTTAATGAAGGTGATGACGCCTGCGGTATCGGTGACATAGAGTCCCTCGCCCAGTGTTGCGGTAATATCTTTAAGGTGATGCTGACTATCTTCCAGATCTTGGTGTGCCTGACGGCTCTTGGCGACCTCTCGTTGGAGCGCTTCAGTGCGCTCAAAAATAAGCATCTCCTGCTGTTGGTTAATGTTGTCGAGTTCGTTCAGGCGTCGCCGATTGGCGTGCATAAAGAGAATAATGAGCGCCGACACCAGTAGATAAGCCAGAAGATAGAGCGCATCGGTATTACGTTTCAGTTTGTCCTTATTGGGTAGGATATCATTAGCGGCAAAAGTGATGCTAATGCCACCGCGAATTTCACCAATTTGATAACCCTGTTTGGCATGACACTGCATACACCCCTTGGCGACCCTAAGTGGCGCCATATAGCGAAAAACAGTGTCGCCATTATGTTGCAGTTGTTCTAACTTTTCTGTTACCCCCTCCTCAAAGGTTTTCAGCACGGCGGACTCCCATGGGTCGGGGGCATTTGCCGGGCGAATCGGATTGCGGCTGGTGATATGAAAGAAGATACCGTTTTTTTCCGCAAGTTCTGCGATCTGCCGGGTCATATAGGCGGGGTTAATCATCGTTAGGCGGATCCCCTGTGTGGTGACCAGATCGCGGTTGGGAACATCGAGGTAGGGGTTGGGCACGCCAATGGGCGACTCGATGACATAGAGGCCACCATGCTGGGCGTTCCATAATCGTGTCAATTCAACCACACGGAACATATAGTGACCGCGTTCGCGGGCAAGTTGGAAAATGCGGTGATTAATCTCATGATGCGTATAGTACGCCGAGACAGAGAGAAGGAGTGTCCACGCCAGGAGGGGGAGAACCCAGCTATAGGGGCTGCGAAGAAACTTTTCTATGACGAATACCCCTGCAAATAGTAAGCTTATTATTCCATTAATTATTCTGATAATAAATAATATTACTCTTTTTTGTACCGCAGTTCTACCGTCGCCAGCACCTTGGTACCATAACCTTTGATCTTTTTTGCGCCATGCTGGATGGTTGCGTTGTCGCTAAATAGTGGCGCTGCCTATTTCATGCGCAGCGGCTTCTTGGTACTATTCGCCGCTGTTCACCTGCGCCCTCACCTTCGGCCATTAATAACCTTAATTTGACTTATATCTTGGATAATCGGCAGATCTCTTTTTACGCCTTCGGTATTAATCATAAAACCGCCCCTGTAGCGATTCGTGAACGGGTCGCTTTTGCCCCCGACAGAATGCCCGAGGCGTTGCAGCAGTTAACGTCGCAGGGGAGTGTCTCTGAGGCGGCGATCCTCTCGACCTGTAACCGCACAGAACTCTATTGCGGGGTGCAGGGGGAGGATACCAGTGCGGTATTGGCGTGGTTTGGTGACTACCACCATCTGCAGCGCAGTGAGATCGCCCCCTATTTTTATGCCCATCCTGAACGTGATGCGGTGCGTCACATGTTGCGGGTGGCGAGTGGTCTTGACTCACTGGTGTTAGGTGAACCGCAGATTCTTGGCCAGATGAAGCAGGCCTATACCACTGCCAGCAAGGTGGGGACGGTTGGTTATCTGCTTAACCGGCTGTTTCAGCATACCTTCTCGGTGGCCAAGCAGGTGCGCACCGATACCGCAATTGGCGCGAGTGCGGTTTCGGTTGCCTTTGCCTCGGTGACGCTGTCGCGGCAGATTTTTACCTCCTTAAGTAAGCATACCGCGCTGTTAATTGGTGCCGGTGAGACGATAGAGCTGGTGGGGCGGCATCTCCATGAAAATGGTATTGAACGCATTATTATTGCTAACCGTACCTTTGAAAAGGCGCATCATCTGGCCAGTGAGTTTGGCGGTTATGCGATTGCGCTTAGTGAAATTCCGGAACATCTTGCCGAGGCCGATATTGTCATCTCCTCAACCGCCAGCCAGTTGCCGATTTTGGGTAAAGGGGCGGTGGAGTCAGCGATACGCAAGCGTAAACATCGTCCGATGTTAATGGTAGATATTGCTGTGCCGCGTGATATTGAGCCAGAGGTGGCCGCTCTTGATGATGTTTACCTCTATACGGTGGATGATCTGCAGGAGATTATTCAGGAGGGGCTGCGATCCCGCGAGGAGGCGGCGCTGCAGGCCGAGGAGATCATCGATACCCAGGTGACCCACTTTATGGGGTGGCTGCGCTCCCTCGATGCGGTGCAGACAATTAAGAATTTTCGTGAGGCGAATGAGTCGATTCGTGATCAGACACTGGAGAGTGCACTGCGGCAGCTGAATAATGGCAAACCAGCAGAGGAGGTGGTGCGGGAGCTGGCACGGCAGCTGACCAATCGCTTAATGCATGCCCCCTGTGATGAACTTAAACAGGCCGGTTTCGAGGGGCGCACGGCGCTGCTCGATGCCGCTTGCGAGCTTTTTAAGCTTAACCATAAAAACTCCCATTAAGCGCGTTGGCGCTGGTATCTGTCGTTGAAAGAGTCTATTCAAAGCAAACTTGAGAATCTTGCGGATCGCCTGCAGGAGATTAGTGCCCTGCTCTCCGATCAGGAGGTGATTGGTAACCAGAACCGGTTTCGCGAGCTCTCTGTCGAGTATTCGCAACTTGAACCGGTGGTCAGCTGTTTTACCCGCTATCAGGCGACGGAGGCGGATATTACCACTGCCTTTGAGCTCCTTAAATCTGACGATCCAGAGATGCGTGAACTTGGTCAGGAGGAGCTTGACGAGGCGAAAAGTGTGCGTGATGGTTTAGAGCTGGAGCTGCAAAAACTGCTGTTACCAAAAGATCCTAATGATAATAAAAATATTTTTTTGGAGATTCGTGCCGGCACCGGTGGTGATGAGGCGGCGATCTTCTCTGGTGATCTGTTTCGTATGTATAGCCGTTATGCAGAGGTGATGCGCTGGAAAGTGGAGATCCTTAACGAGAGTTTTGGTGAACATGGCGGCTATAAGGAGATTATTGCCCGTATTGAGGGGCAGGGTGCCTATTCACGGCTAAAGTTTGAGTCCGGCGCCCACCGCGTTCAGCGGGTTCCCGAGACCGAATCGCAGGGGCGGGTGCATACCTCCTCCTGTACCGTCGCGGTGATGCCCGGAGTTGATGAGGTGGAGGCGATTGCGATTAATCCTGCCGATCTGAAGGTGGATACCTTTCGCTCCTCCGGGGCAGGGGGGCAGCATATTAATAAAACTGACTCGGCGATTCGCATTACCCATCTGCCAACCGGGACGGTGGTCGAGTGTCAGGATGAGCGTTCGCAGCACAAGAACCGGGCGCGTGCAATGTCGGTTCTGCAGGCGCGTCTCTATAATGCCGAGCGTGACAAGCAGGCGAGTGAACAGGCGGCGACGCGCCGTTCACTGGTCGGTAGTGGCGACCGCTCCGAGCGGATTCGTACCTATAACTATCCGCAGGGGCGGATTACCGATCACCGTATCAATCTCACCCTCTATAAAATTGATGAGATAATGAATGGCGGCCTCGAGCAGGTCATTGAGCCGTTAATTAATGAACATCAGGCCGATCTGCTCGCGGCAATTGCCGAGTAACCCCACTTTTTGACCTCTACCGTGCATCTCAGTGAGCTGCTGTCGCAGGCTGTCACGACGCTGGCGCAGTGCCCCTCACCACGTCTGGATGCTGAGATATTGCTTGCTTGGGTGCTCGATCGCCCGCGTAGCTGGTTGCGTGCCTATCCCGAATATCAGCTCAGCGCGGCGGCAGTGGCAAGCTATACCGATCTTATTCGGCGTCGCGCCCAGGGTGAGCCTGTTGCCTATCTGCGCGGTGAGCAGGAGTTCTGGTCGCTGGCGTTACAGGTGACCCCTGATACCCTAATCCCCCGTCCCGAGACCGAACTGCTCGTCGAGCTAGCACTGCTTGCTTGTCGCGACCTTAAGGCACCGCGCATTGCCGATTTGGGAACCGGTAGTGGTGCCGTTGCCATTGCCCTGCAATATCAGCGGCGTGATGCGTTGTTGGTCGGCGTGGATATCTCTGCGGCAGCACTCACGGTCGCGACTGCCAATGCACGGCGGCATCAGGTCACCGTTGATTTTCGCTGTGGTCACTGGTGTGAACCTCTGGCGGCAGAGGCTTTTCATCTTATTGTTGCCAACCCGCCCTATATCGAAACGGACTCCCCTTGGTTAACGCAAAATGGTCTCCCCTATGAGCCGCAAATGGCGCTGGTTGCGGCGGAAAACGGTTTGGCGGCGTTGCGTCAGATTATTGCGACTGCGGCAAAGCATCTTTTGCACGGCGGGCAACTGCTGCTCGAGCATGGTCACAACCAGGCCGTTGCGGTTGCTGCACTGTTAATAGAACACGGTTATCAGGGGATTACCCTGCACCACGATTTGGCGGGACTGCCACGGGTCACCGCTGCTACGCTTGGCTTGCGAGGGGTGGGTGAAGGGGTTGATTAATTTTGCAGGGCGATTAACATCACGGCCAGGAATCGCTTGATAAACGGAGAGAGTACGATGCGTGAAGCATTAATTAAACAGCGTAACATCTGTTTTTGTCGCCTGGCGCCTAGCTCCCAGGGGGAGAGTGCCTGTCAGTTATTGCAGGGCATTGAGGGGATTAGCAAGGTTGAGCTGCTCGGGGAGTATGAGATATTGGTGAGTTACGACTTGCACTATCTTTCAATTAAAACAATTGAGGAGGCGCTGAATGAGTTGGGTTACAAGATCGAAAGCTCCCTGTTGCAGCGTTTAGTGCGGGCGTTGCATACCTATAGTGAAGAGTGTGAGCGGACTAACCTTGGGGTTGACCCGGGGCAGCAGGTGTCGCTTAAACTTTTTATTAACCGTTATCAGCAGTTGGATCATAGCTGTCGCGACCAGCGCCCCGACTATTGGCGAGACTACCATTAGTAGTGACCGCTGACTTTAACGATAGTCAACTGCTGCGTTACAGTCGGCAGATCATGCTGCCGCAGATCGATCTGCAGGGACAGCAGCGTCTGCAGGGGGCTCATGTGGCGATTATCGGCATGGGTGGCCTCGGTTCGCCGGTGGCGCTCTATCTTGCTGCCGCCGGTATCGGCAGGTTAACGCTGGTCGATGATGATCGCGTTGATATCTCCAATTTACAGCGGCAGATCATTCACTCAACCGCAACGATTGGTCAGGCAAAAGTGCATTCAGCCGCCAGCCGTCTCGCTGAGTTAAATCCTGAGGTGGTGATTCATCCGCTTAATCAGCGACTGAATGATGTTGAACTTGCAGCGTTACTGCAAAGCGTCGATCTGGTGATTGACGCTAGTGATAACTTTGCCACCCGCTTTCAGTTAAACCGGCTTGCGGTTGCCGCAGGAAAACCGCTGTTAAGTGGTGCCTCAATTCGTATGGAGGGGCAGATAACCCTGTTTCCTAACCAAGGGGATGGACGTTACCCCTGTTATCGCTGTCTCTATAGCGAGACGGGGGATGAGGATGCCAGCTGTAGCCGCAATGGTGTTCTGGCGTCAGTGGTCGGCATTATTGGTACCTTGCAGGCTAATGAGGCGATTAAGTGGCTGTTGCAAATTGGCGACTCCCTTGCCGGACGGCTGCTGCTGCTCGATGCTCTGACCTTTCATTACGCATGATAAAACTTCCCCGCGATCCCGCCTGTCCGGTTTGCAGCCGACAGATGGCGTGACGCTTTATTCTTTAATAAACAATAACCCACTGGAGAGAGAGATGGCACAAACGATTGATGAGTTAACCGTGACCTATGAAGAGGATGGCATCGAGACGGTTAAGGAGCTGGATAAAGCGGTACTCAGCAAAGGGGCGTGGTCAACCATTATCTTTCGTTATCAGGATTGGGATCGCAGCAAGGAGTGTTACGGCCCCGATAAATATACGATTCGCCGTTACCAGAAGCGTGAAGGTGAGTATCAGCAAAAATCAAAGTTCAACATCTCCAGCCGAGATCAGGCGGAGAAGTTAATTGAGGCGCTGCAACAGTGGATAAAGGGTTGATTTAACTTTTTCTGGCTCGCCACCACTGCAGGATAAATGCCGCAATGCTTTGGCTGTTATTCAGGTCAAGCTCTGGCAGCGACGAATCTTCCGCCAGGGGAGCGTCGCTGGCAATCGCAATAATATGCGGATCATTAGGGTAGAGCAGCGGTTTGCCCAGCGACGGGCGATATAGCTCTATTTTGCTAAAGGGCTCATGGCGAAACCCCTCAACCAGAATGAGATCAAGCTGGCGCTGATCAAGTTGCGCCACCATAGCGGCTAACTGCGGTTCACAGGGTGTCGGTTGCTCGGTGATTAATGCCTGCCGATAGGGGGAGGTGAGCAGGATTTGCGTCGCGCCGGCATGTCGCAGCTCATAACTATCTTTACCCGGGAGATCAATTTCAAAATTATGGTGGGAGAGCTTAATCACCCCCAACCGCAGCTGCTGTTGTCGCAGTTGCGGGATGATCGCCTTTAACAGGGTGGTTTTCCCGACCCCGCTATAGGCGGCAAAGCCCAGTAGCGGGGGCGAGGCGTGGTGACTATTCGGCAGCTGCTTCAACTCTTAGTATGGGGTCGTTATTGACCGCCTCTTCCCAACCGGCGGGAAGACGGTGAGCAATCCCTTTATGGCAGTCGATACAGGTCATGTCAGGATTATGGCCGTCAAGTTCTGCCCAGACAAAGGGATCGTGACGGTCGGCGCTGCGCTCCTGCTGTTTATCAAGACTCATCGACTTAAAGGCGTGGCAGTTGCGACACTCACGCGAATTGCTCGATTTCATCCGTTTCCACTCACTCATTGCCATCGTCAGGCGATACTCCTCAAACTTTTCGGGGGTATCGATAGTGCCCAGCATTTTGTGCAGAAGTTCGTTGGACGCTTTGATTTTACGCATCACCTTGTAACCCCACTCTTTGGGAACATGGCAGTCTGGACAGGTGGCGCGAACACCAGTACGGTTGCTCCAGTGAACCGTCTCCTGCAGCTCCTGATAGACGTTGTCCTCCATCTCATGGCAGGAGATACAGAACTGCTCCGTGTTGGTGAGCTCCAGTGACCAGTTAAAGCCACCCCAGCCGATAACTCCAAGCGTCATGCCAAACACGATAGTGCCAAGGGTCCCTTTCATACTAACTTCCTATAGTAAAAATAGATAAAATAAGGTTTGTCCCGCCATGGACAAATGTGCATGGCGGGATTTAATAGGGGTATATACCCAAAATCATTGGAAATGATGGAAGGCGGCAAAGTCGCGAATCCCCATGAGCTTAGACAACCTAAGTGATTGGGGTGAGCGACTGCGGCCAACGAACCAGCATTTTCAAGGATGACGGGTATAGCCTTTAGAAGTTATTCTGTACCAGTGGATTGGTATCACTTTGTGGTACATGGCAGCTGGTGCAGACATAACGGCGGCTGGAGGTGGTCGCCAATGTTTTACCCTCACGGGTCTCATAGTGGCTATCTCCCACTTTAGGTGCCTTCTCTTTTTCAAAGTTCTTTTCGCTGTGGCAACGCATACAGCTATTACTTTTTAGATCAATTCGGTCTTTGTCGATAGTGTGAGGAATAAGCGGTGGCTGGGTTTCGTAGCTTCTCGCAATTCCTCCCTTTGCGGTGATCTGTTTATAGGAAGGAGCCGCTTCTGGTTTCTCGACATTTATCTCACCGCCACGCAGTGATTGTACCTCAACGGCGTGAGAGCCGATAGGCAGTGCCAGCATCATGGTGGCTGCGAACATTGTTGTCGTTATTACTCTTCTCATTTGTATATCCTCCGTTAGATTGGAAATTGATTAATCAATCGACTTACAAAAATTAATCTGGTTGGTCTCCCTGATTGCGCCAACGCAGACCAAAATTAAATACATCCTCTGCACAGATATCGATGCAGCGACCACAATTCGTGCAGGCACTATCTAAAATCACCGGGCCAACCCCTTTTCCCGCCCCTTTTAAGGCAGGTTTTATCACCTGGGGTTCGGGGCAGACGACAAAGCACTCCATGCAGTCATTGCACGCTTGTCGTTTGTCGGCGCGTACCCGCAGCGGACTGAAACGGCCAATGATGCTGTAGAGTGCTCCCATTGGGCAGAGGTGACCACACCACCCCTTACGCTGCAGCAGCAGATCGTAAAGAAAGAGGGCAACGGCGACGCTAAGTGTCATGCCCAGCCCATAGATAATAGCGCGATGAATCATCGCCACCGGGTTCACCGACTCATAGGCCATGGTGCCGGTAAAGATCGGTAGCAGAATGACCATGGTAAGAACCCAGAAGCGCACCGAGCGGTGCAGTTTGACCGAAGTGGTAATCTTTAGTCGCTCGCGCAGCCAACTGGCGCTATCGGTAATGACATTCACCGGGCAAAACCATGAGCAGTAGACTCGCCCCCCTACCAGAGCGTAAAAAATGATCACCAGCAGGGTGCCGATCACCATCGCCTGAAGTGGAATAAAGCCTGAAGCGAGGAGTTGTAGGGTTATCAGGGGTTCACTCAGAGGGATCACGCCAAAGAGTTCGCTGGAGGCGAGGTTGCCTTTCACTATCCAGATCCCAGCAAAGGGGCCAAGCAGAAACAGTACGATGACCGTCAACTGGGTAAAACGGCGCAACAGCAGCCAGCGATAGGCTGCTAACCACCCTTTACGTTGTTGCGCTTCATGACCGGGGCGGGTGCTGAACTTCATGGTCGTTGTCCGAAGTCACTGTTTAGGGTGTCGAGGGGGTTGCTTGCAAAGGGGGTGGCATTGGGGGCGTTATCAATCACCAGCCCCTCACCACCATGTTCATAGTGTTGACCTTCAGGAAGGTTATATTGATGCTCAACATCGGGGGCAACCAGCGATCTGCCTGCCGCCTCCTTCTCTCTCCAGCCAAGACGATAGTGGGCTCCGAGTTGTCCCTGGGCTAACGGCGCGGGCAGTATTTTAATTGAGGCAATATCGGTGACGCACCCCTCTTCACATTTGCCGCAGCCGGTGCAGCTGTCGGAGTGAACCACAGGAATAAAGAGGGCGTGTTTTCCGGAGCGCAGATTGCTCGACTTTTCAATGGTAATCGCTTTGCCGCGTATCGGGCAGATATTAAAACAGACTTCACAACGTAGCCCGAGAAAGGCGATGCAGCTCTCCTGATCAATCACCACGGCCAACCCCATGCGTGCATCATTAATTTCGGTAAGGTTGTGGTCAAGCGCATTGGTCGGGCAGACGGGAATACAGGGGATGTCGGGGCACATTTCGCACCCACCCTGTCGGGCTATAAAATAGGGGGTACCGACAGCGACCTCTTCACCGATATCGGCAAGGCGCAGGATGTCGTAGGGACAGTCACGCACACAGAGACCACAGCGACTGCAGGTGGCGAGAAAATCTCTCTCTGCCAGTGCTCCCGGGGGGCGCAGGGCGAGTGCGGGCAGGGCGCTGTTCTGCGCGGAGTAGAGGCCAATACCCATCCCCAGCAGCGTCATCCCGCAGGCACTTTTGGCCATATCAGTAAGAAAGCGGCGACGGCTGACGTCGTTGTCGCTCTGTTCCTGATCGTTAGCGTTTGGTGAGTTATTTTGCATGAAGATAAAGTGTCGCCAGTGACCCCGCCGCAGTTGCGGCGGGGTAGCTCTGGTTAACTTAGCGTTATGCCTTTACCAACTTAACCGCACATTTTTTATAGTCGGTCTCTTTGGAGAGCGGATCGGTCGCATCCAGGGTGACTTTATTAATCAGTCGACTGGCGTCAAACCATGGAACAAAGACTAGCCCCTTGGGTGGACGGTTGCGACCCTGGGTCTCGACGATGGAGGTGATTTCACCACGCCGCGAAACCACCTTCACCGCACTACCACGACGCAGTCTGCGGGCTTTGGCATCATCGGGATGCATAAAGACCACCGCATCAGGAACCGCACGATGGAGCTCGGGAACACGACGGGTCATGGAGCCGGAGTGCCAATGTTCCAGCACACGGCCGGTGCAGAGCCACAGGTCGTACTCTTTGTCCGGACTCTCGGCAGGGGGTTCGTAGGGGGCGGAGATAATCGCGGCGCGACCATCGGGCTTGCCGTAGAACTTCACCCCTTCTCCAGCGGCAACGTGAGGATCATACCCTTCACGGAAGCGCCACAGCGTCTCTTTACCGTCAATGACCGGCCAGCGCAGACCACGTGACTTGTGGTAGGCGTCAAACTCGGCCATCTCGTGCCCTTTCTTAATAATATCGGGGGCGGAGTTAAAGAGACGATACTCTTCAAAAAGCCCCTTCTGAACATAATAGCCAAAGTGCGCCATCTCATGGTTGCGGTACTCGTTGCCATCGCTGTCGGTCACTTTTTGTGCCGGGAACTTGTTGACCTGACCATTTTCGTAGAGCACTTCGTACATGGTTTTTCCCTTGTACTCAGGCATCTTGTCAAGCAGATCAGCGGGCCAGACCTCCTCCATTTTGAAGCGTTTGGCAAACTCCATAATCTGCCAGAGATCTGATTTTGACTCACCCGGTGCCGGAACCTGCTCGCGCCAGAACTGGGTACGCCGCTCGGCATTACCGTAAGCGCCCTCCTTCTCGATCCACATGGCGGTGGGGAGAATGAGATCGGCAGCCTGCGCTGAGAGGGTGGGGTAGGGGTCAGAGACGGTGACAAAGACATCAGGATTGCGCCAGCCGGGATAGGACTCTTCATTCATGTTGGCGGCGGCCTGCATGTTGTTATTACACATCTGCCAATAGGTATTCATCTTGCCATCTTTCATCATACGGTGCATAAGGACCGCATGAAATCCGACTTTGCCGTTAATTGTCCCCTCAGGGAGTTTCCAGCGATTTTCGGAGAAGGCACGGTGCTTATCGTTTGCCACTACGAGGTCGGCGGGCAGGCGATGGGCAAAGGTTCCCACTTCGCGAGCGGTACCGCAGGCGCTGGGCTGGCCGGTTAGTGAGAACGGGCTGTTGCCAGGCTCGGAGATTTTGCCCATCAGCAGGTGAATGTTGTAGATTAGACCATTCATCCAGACGCCACGGGTGTGCTGGTTCATCCCCATTGTCCAGAAGGAGGAGACCTTCTTTTTTGGATCAGCATAGGCTTTGGCCAGTGCCAGCAGTGACTCCTTGGAGACGCCCGACATTTTGCTGGCTTTTTCTAAGGTATATTCAGAGACGGACTTGGCGTACTCTTCAAAACTGATTTTATCAAACTTGCCTTCGTTGGGGTTTTTCGCCGCCTTCTCTAGCGGATGGTTGGGACGCAGACCGTAACCAATATCCGTTACCGCCTGATTGAAGTTTACATGCTTGTCGATAAACTCCTGATTGTAGGCTTTGTTCTGAATAATGTAGTTGGCGATGTAGTTGGCAATAACCAGATCGGTCTGCGGAACAAAGACCATGCTGTTGTCAGAGAGCTCAAAACAGCGGTGCTCGTAGGTAGAGAGCACATGCACTTCACAACCGGGTTTGGTGAGACGGGTGTCGGTGAGTCGCGACCAGAGGATTGGGTGCATCTCCGCCATATTGGCGCCCCAGAGAACGAAGACATCGGCGTGTTCAAGGTCATCGTAACAGCCCATCGGCTCATCAATACCAAAGCCGCGAATAAAGGCGACTACCGCAGAGGCCATACAGTGGCGTGCGTTCGGATCAAGGTTATTGGAGCGGAAGCCGGCCTTCATCAGCTTGGAAGCGGCATAACCCTCCCAGACGGTCCACTGGCCGGAGCCAAACATACCGATGCGTGAGGTCATTTCGGTAACGGGTTTACCCTTGTTCTCCTCCATGCTCACCTTAATCCATTTTTTCCACTGCTCTGCCATGGTATCGAAAGCCTCATCCCAGGAGACCTCTTCGAATTTACCATTTTTGTCATATTTACCGCCGGTTTTACGCAGCAGGGGTTTGGTCAGGCGATCTGTTCCGTAGAGGATTTTGGGAAGGAAGTAACCCTTAATACAGTTAAGGCCACGGTTGACCGGGGCATCGGGATCACCCTGGGAGGCGACAACTTTATCGCCCTTCACACCGATAAGTACGCTACAACCGGTGCCACAATAGCGGCAGGCTGCCTTATCCCAGCGGATCTCCTCATCTGCAGCGGCAGCGATGCCAGGCAGCGACACGCCGGCAACTGCGGCGGTGGCGGCTATGGCGTTGTTTTTAATAA
>JADGBN010000034.1 GCA_015231435.1 Gammaproteobacteria bacterium | reverse complement strand
TACCCAAAATCATTGGAAATGATGGAAGGCGGCAAAGTCGCGAATCCCCATGAGCATAGATTAACTATGTGATTGGGGTGAGCGACTGCAGCCAACGAACCAGCATTTTCAAGGATGACGGGTATATACCCAAACAGCCACCCGTTCACTCATGACCATCCGGCGTCACGACCCGCGCAATCGCCAACTGCGCCCGCCGCGCCAGTTCGCGATTATCGCGGCAATCATCAATATAGGGCAATAGCGTGACCTCAACCTCAACAGACGGTTCCCCCAGCAGTTGCCATAGATTATGCCAAAGCGTCTGATCTCCGATATAGGGCACGGTAGGATGCGCCCGCCCATTCTGAAGGTAACGCAGCGCTAACGGTTGCACCGCCACTTGCGCACTAATCGCACTGTTAAAAAGCGGCCGTAAAAAACGGCGCACCTGCTTGCCGTCACTGGTGGTTCCCTCGGGAAAAAAGAGCGGCGATACCCCCTCCGCCAGCGCCTGTTGTAACTCACGTTCTGCTGCCATCGCAGCGCCTTGCACGCCTCTGGCAATAAAGCGCGTACCGGAACGCGCCGCCAACCAACCAATCAGCGGCCACCGTCGCACCTCTGCCTTGGAGAGAAAAACCACATTTTCAACCGCCGCAATAACTGGAATATCGAGCCAGGAGATATGATTGGCGACCACCACACGTGACTTTGTGCTGCCGCACGCCACATCCTGGCGTTGAATGTAGATCTGCAGCGCAAAAATTGCACAAAGCTGCTGCATCCAGCGGCGTACCGCACGTCGGTAGAGGGGGTGATAGGAGGGGATCGCCCGCAGCGATAGCAGTAATGTCTGCAATAGCCCGAAGAGCAGATGCAGCACCAGCAGCAGTAATTTTACAACGCGCCGCAGGGAAATTATCACTGGCAATCCCAGAGTGGTAGAATGGCGCCAATATGCAAACTGATCATTCCGAAAAACTCCCCTTCGCTCCTGTTATTTTGGTTGTTGATGATGAACCGCTCTATCGCGAGCTAATTATTGACACTTTTCACGACAGTAACTACCGTTTTGTTGAGGCAGCGAACGGTGAAGCGGCCTGGGCGCTGCTCAATGCCGATCCTGAGCATTTTGATATTATTCTGCTTGATCGCGATATGCCACACTGTAATGGCCTTGAGCTATTACGGCGAATGAAAAAAGACCGCATTCTCAAGACCATTCCGGTTATTTTCCAGAGTGGCATGAGTGATGCGCGCGATATTCAACAGGGTATGGAGTTAGGTGCCTATTACTATCTCAGTAAACCCTACCAGCAGAAACAGCTAATCACCGTACTGACCACCGCCATCCGTGAACGCTACCACTACTATCTTGTTAAACAGCAGTTACAACAGCAGCAACAGACGCCACAACCCGATCTGAACTTCAGTTTTTGCACCCTTGATGAGATCTACCGCCTCTCCTCCCTTGTCGCCGGCATGCTACCCAATGCCGATCTAGCCGCTATCGGCATTTTTGAGCTAATGCTCAATGCCATCGAACACGGCAACCTCGGCATTAACTATCACGAAAAGGGGGTGCTGATTGAGCAGGGGCTCTGGGAGGAGGAGATCATGCGCCGCCTCGGCTCGTTGCAAAGTAACAAACGTCTTGCCACCCTGAGTGTCGAGCGCCAACAAAATTGTATCACCATCACCATTTGCGACCAAGGAGAGGGGTTCAACTGGCAACAATATCTCAATTTCGATATTAATCGTCTGATGGACAACCATGGCCGCGGTATTGCCATGGCTAACCACTGCGGATTCAGCTCCCTCACCTTTCTGGGAAACGGAAATTGTGCGCGTATTAGCGTTGACTTAACCACCGTAACAGACCCACAGCAGGCATCAGAGTTGCTATAATCTCGCCAGCATCTATGGATGATAACACGACCCTACTGTTTAACCTTTTTTTAACATAAGCCAATTAAGGAGCAAGACCCCATGAGACTGATTCTTCTCGGAGCACCCGGTGCAGGTAAAGGTACTGTCGCAAAAAAACTGACCGCGCTGGATGGTTCCGTACAAATCTCCACCGGAGACATTCTGCGCGCCGCCGTACGTGATGGTACCGCGCTTGGCAAACAGGCCGATGCCTTTATGAAGGCGGGAGATCTGGTACCTGATGCACTCATTATGGGAATTATGGGCGAGCGTCTGCTCGAGCAGGATTGCGCCAACGGCTTTCTGCTTGACGGCTTTCCACGCACTATTCCGCAAGCGGAAGAGCTTGGTAACCTGTTGACAAAACTCAATATTAAACTCGACTTTGTGGTAAATCTTGATGTCCCACGCGATGTTATTCTCGACCGCCTCACGACCCGTCGCACCTGCTCCAACCCGGCGTGCCAGGCGATTTACAACATTAAAAGCATGCCCTCCAAAGTGGATGGTGTTTGTGACAAATGCGGCAGCCCTACCATTCAACGTGATGATGAGACCGAAGAGGCGATTAGCAAGCGGCTTGATACCTATGAAGAGAAAACCGCACCTTTAGCCAACTACTACGAGAAAATTGGTCTGCTATTAAACGTCAATGCAACCTCCAGCGAAGCGGTAGTAAAAGCGATTAGCGACAAACTCGCCTAGGACTATCTGAACTCAAGTACCCGGTTAACCCTATCCAAGCACCTTAACCGGGTTACTTTACAGAATTTTCCATAACAATATTAAGGAGTTATCAATGGCTATCGACAAGATCTATCCGGTTCCCTCCGAATTTGCCGCTAATGCCCTGATTAATGATATACAGTATCAGGCGATGTATCAGCGTTCACTCGCTGATCCGGAAGGATTCTGGGCCGAACAGGCGGAAAAATTTATCACCTGGGAGAAAAAGTGGGACAAAGTACTCGACTGGAGCTTTGCTGCCGATAACCTCCATATCGAGTGGTTTAAGGGCGGTAAACTGAATGTCAGCGTTAACTGTCTTGACCGTCACCTCACCACCCGTGGTGACCAGACAGCGATTATCTGGGAGGCGGACAGTCCAAAAACGCCCAGCAAGACGATTACCTACAACCAGTTGCATAATCTGGTCTGTCGTTTTGCCAATATTCTTAAGGTACAGGGCGTCAAGAAGGGCGACCGTGTCTGCATCTATATGCCGATGATTCCTGAAGCTGCCGTAGCGATGCTCGCCTGCGCCCGTATTGGCGCCGTCCACTCCATTGTCTTTGGTGGCTTCTCCCCCGAGGCACTGAAGGATCGGATTCTCGACTCCGACTGTCAGGTGGTGATTACCGCCGATGAAGGGATGCGCAACGGTCGCCCGGTACCATTGAAAGCCAATACCGACAAAGCACTCACCCACTGCCCCAATGTGCGTAGTGTCTTGGTTATTCGCCATACCGCCGGTCAGATTAACTGGGTTAAAGGGCGGGATCACTGGTATCACGATCTCATGGCACTGGCCAGCGATGAGTGCGATCCTGAGCCGATGGATGCGGAGGACCCGCTGTTCATTCTCTACACCTCAGGTTCAACAGGGGCGCCCAAAGGGGTGCTGCACACCACTGGCGGCTACCTGCTCTATGCTACGATGACCACTAAATACACCTTCGACCTGCGCGATGGTGATATCTACTGGTGTACCGCCGATGTCGGCTGGGTAACCGGCCACAGCTATCTGGTCTACGGCCCCCTCGCCAATGGCGCTACCACCCTCGCCTTTGAGGGTGTCCCCACCTATCCCGACGCCTCACGCTGCTGGCAAGTGGTAGACAAGCATAAAGTAACCGTCTTCTATACCGCACCGACTGCCCTACGGGCGTTAATGCGCGAAGGGAACGAACCAGTCAGAAAGACCAGCCGCGCCTCACTGCGTCTGCTCGGTAGCGTCGGCGAACCGATTAATCCTGAAGCATGGGAGTGGTATCACGATGTGATTGGCGAGCGCCGCTGCCCTATCGTCGATACCTGGTGGCAGACCGAAACCGGTGGCCATCTAATTACCCCACTGCCGGGAGCGACCGCACTCAAACCGGGATCGGCCACCCGTCCCTTCTTCGGCGTCGAGCCCGCTATTGTTGATGCGCAGACCGGTGAGATAAAAACAGGTGCCGCCGATGGCGCCCTGGTGTTGCTACGCCCCTGGCCGGGGATGATGCGCACCGTTTATGGTGACCATAAGCGCTTTTTTGACACCTACTTCAGCCAATACCCCGGCAGCTACTTCACCGGTGACGGTGCGCGCCGCGATGAGGATGGCTATTACTGGATTACCGGCCGTATGGACGATGTCATTAACGTCTCGGGTCACCGCATGGGCACAGCCGAAGTGGAGTCAGCGCTGGTGCTTCACCCCGCAGTGGCTGAAGCCGCCGTCGTCGGCTACCCCCACGAGATTAAGGGACAGGGAATCTACGCCTACGTCACTTTGGTCACCGGCGTTGAGGCGACCGATGCGCTGCGCAAAGAGCTGGTCAAGCAGGTGAGAAATGAGATTGGCCCGATTGCCAGCCCCGACGTTATCCAGTGGGCCCCCGGCCTACCCAAGACCCGTTCTGGCAAAATTATGCGCCGCATTTTGCGCAAAATTGCCGCCAACGAACTTGATGCCCTTGGCGATACCTCAACGCTTGCCGATCCTTCGGTAGTGGATGATCTGATTAAACATCAGGGCGGCAGATAGCCGTTAAACGTAAAAATAGCTGCGGCGCAATAGCGTCGCAGCTACCCTAAATCGCCCCACTGCCACTGCAAAATAGCCATCGCCACCAGAGCGGCGGTTTCAGTGCGTAAAATACGGGAGCCCAAATTCAGAGGAAGATAGCCCGCTGCCGTGGCGCTGCTAATCTCATCAGCTGTCAAACCCCCTTCAGGTCCGATAAGCAGCGTCAGATGCTGCGGTTTTGTAACGCTGCCTAACGCGGTGCCCGCGTGATGTGGCGACAGCAGCAGTTTTAACCCGTCACCACTGTTTGCCACTGCCTCCTTAAAAGAGATCGGCAGATCAACCGCTGCAATACGGTTGCGCCCGCACTGCAACGAGGCGGCAATCGCCACCCCCTGCCAATGCTGCTGGCGCTTCTCCTCACGTTTGGCGTCAAGACGTACCACACTGCGCTCGGTAATCACCGGAATAATCCGCTGCACCCCAAGCTCACAACTCTTCTGAATGGTAAAATCCATCTTCTCCCCTTTACTCAGCCCCTGCAGCAGGGTAATCGCCAGCGGCGACTCACGTTCCGTCGCACAATAACTATCAAGCAGCAGGGTGACGCTGCGTCGCTGCAGATCAATAATATGGGCTGAAAACTCCCCCCCCATGCCATTAATCAGCACCACCGCATCACCCAGTCGTGCCCGCAGCACACTTATCAGATAGTGGCTGTTTTCCGAATTAAGCGTCACCTCACTACCCGGCGAAAAAATATCCGGCTGAAAAATACGCGCTGCACTACTCATGTTCTTCTCCTTATCACACAATGCCATTAAATTGAGGGTGTCCACTGCCCGATTGCCGGGTGTCGGCGGCAGGGAAGCCGCCGTCAAGCCCCCAGGGATGGGTTTACGGCGTCTCGGCAAGCGGGTGGTGGATATCCTTAGGTTTAACTTAATGGCATTGCCTTATCACAGGGTTAACCGCAAAGTTGCATTCATGCAGCGGTCACCCGATTAATTTACCCCCGCCCGAAACCACAGTTAATGCTAATATCGCGACCCTTAACTCTACCTAATTACGGACCATTGTTGTGAGCCCAGTCAATCGTTATCGTCAATGCCGCTTCGCGCTCAGTGCGGATCAAAAATCACAGTTTCCCCGCGACAGTGTTGCTGAAGTCGCCTTTGCCGGTCGCTCCAACGCCGGAAAATCGAGTGCGCTGAATGCGATTACCGATAACCATTCGTTGGCACGCACCAGCAAAACCCCCGGACGCACTCAACTGGTTAACTTTTTTACAGTGTGTGATGACCGCTATCTCGTTGACCTACCCGGTTACGGTTACGCCAAAGTACCCGACCGGGTGCGCCACCACTGGCAGGAGGTGATGGAGGGGTATCTTAATCAGCGCAAAACGCTGGTAGCCATCATTCTGTTGGTCGATATTCGTCACCCGCTAAAAGCCTTTGACGAAATGATGGTTGAGTGGAGTCGCCACCATGAGATCGCCTGTCATATTCTCCTCACCAAGGCGGATAAACTGAAACGCGGCGCGGCAAAAAACAGTCTGTTACAGATAAGCCGTGAGCTGCAACTGGGCAGTGATGCCGTGACAATTCAACTCTTCTCGGCGTTAAACGGCGACGGCGTTGAGACAGCTCGGCAACAGCTTGATCGCCTACTCTTTAATCATCCCAGCGAAATAGCAGCGTCCCAATTAGCAGAAAAAGCAGCCCCATCACCGTAAGCGTGGCGAGTTGCGGCATAATTGTCGTCACCCCCGCACCGTCGATCATCACCAGACGCGCCGCCGTGACAATATGGGTGAGCGGCAGCAGATCCGCCAGCGCGATCAGCCATGCGGGAGAGCCCTCCAGAGAGAACCAGACCCCCGACAGCACCATCATCGGCATGGTGAGCAGGTTAATTAGGCCGTTCGCCACCTCGTCGCTACGCAGGCGGGCAGCGATAATTAGCCCCAGCGCAATGAGGTTAAAGCCGCCGACAAGCAAGACGCAAAAGAGCGCAAGGTAGGAGCCGTACATGGCAAAATTAAGCAGCAGATCACAAAGCAGATAGACCATTATCGCCGACACCACAATTAATAGCAGCCGCGAGCAGATCTGCGCGGTAATAAACTCCAGGCTCGTCACCGGCGTGGCGTGAAAGCGTTTAAGCACGCCATTTTTACGATAACGTACCAGCACAAAACCGATGCCGTAAAGGGCGCTAAACATCATATTCATCCCCAATACCCCCGGCACCAGCCAATCGACGTAACGCACCTCATCGCCACTCACCAACTGACGTTGTGGCATCACCGCATCACTGGCACGCAACATCTGCTCGGTGACATAACCCGCTGCGCTACTGCTATTTATCCAGTAGCGCGGTGGCGCATCCAGCGCCAGCAGCAGATCGAGCTGATGCCGCTCCACCTTGGTCACTGCTGTCGCCAGTTCGCTGTCGTTCGCTATCGGGATGAACTGCAAATAGTGGCTTTGCAAAAAGGGGTGGCCGACGCCCGCGCTATCGTAAACACCTACCTTAAAAAGAGGCTGCTCCTCCTGGGAGAAGATAAAGGCAAAGCCGACCATCATCAGCACCGGAAAGAGCAGATTCCAGCTAAGCGCAGCGCGATCCCGTATAAATTCGATATTACGGGCGTGCAATAGCGCAAAAAATCGTTGCCAGGAGAGCCGCATATTAACCCCGCAACTGATGACCGGTCAGATGAATGAAAAGATCCTCTAGCGTCCGCCGACGAATTTGCAGCGCATCCAGCGCGATCCCCTGCTGTTGCAGCAGACGAATGGTGCCACTCACATCGTTACTGTTAATAGTGATCACCCCCGCCGCTTCACTGTAGGGTAGCGGCAGCGTTTTTGTCTGCACCACACTGCTGTGCAGCTGCAGCACCGCCTCGCCAAACTGCTGCTGCAGCAGTCCCTGCGGCTCTCCCTGCAAAATAATTTTTCCCGCATCCATTATCGCAATCTCATCACACAGGGTATCCGCCTCCTCCATGTAATGGGTGGTGAGGAGAATGGTCTTACCGCGCCCCTTTATCCCATTAATCAGCTGCCAGAAATTACGCCGTGATTGCGGATCAAGGCCGGTTGTCGGCTCATCAAGAAACAGCAGTTGCGGATCGTTAACCAGCGCAATCGCCAGCAACACCCGCTGCCGCTGGCCGCCGGAGAGGCGTTGCGTATCCCGATCGAGAAACTCCCCTAGGGCGCAGATCTCCACCAGCTCAGCCAACGGCAGCGCGGTGGCGTAGAGGGCACGGTAGAGCTCAAGAACATCACGCACCCGAAGAAAATCCTGCAGCGCGGTGTGCTGAAACTGAATGCCCACCTCATTGCGAAACTGCTGCCCCAGCGGCTCGCCCCGATAGAGGACGATGCCGGATGTCGGGCGGCTGATCCCCTCCATCATCTCAATGGTGGTGGTTTTTCCGGCGCCGTTCGGCCCTAGCAGGCCAAAGCAGCAGCCGCGACGAATATGCAGATTAACGCCGTTAACCGCACGCACCGCGCCGTAATGCCTGACGAGTTGCCGCACTTCAAGCATCACCACCCCTTAGCAGCTCAAAGCCAGTGAATTAGGTAGTAGATCATTGACCCTTCCGAGCTTCGCGACGGCCCCATCACCTTAGCAGGGTAACGGTGCGCTGCCTCATCACAACACTCCAGCGCCGCTAAATCCGAGGCCATCACCTCGACACAGTTGGCGGGGAAACGCTGGCGTCGCTGTTTTGGGCTGTAAATAACGGCGTAACACTCCTCAACGAGGTGCGTTTCACTATCTTTGGGGGGATGGAACATAGTGACTAATAACCGGCGCTGGGCAGTCCCATCCGTTGGCGCAGACGGCTATCGATCCCACTACGCTGCAAAATACGGTAGATGCGCTCGCCGATACGCTCACCAAAGACCGCTGTTAGGTGCGCCTGCGGATCAAAATCGAGGCCATCAAGCAGATTTTTAATATAGAGACCGGTAGCCGTCTCCCCTTCAAGCGCTAACTGTCGGTTAAAAAAGAGGGTGTCGGGATCTTCAGCACGGGTTGTTAACAACCAAAAACCCAGCAGATCCCCACTAATACGCACATCCCAGTCATGCGCCGAGCGGCGCCCGCGCAAAGGGATTAACTGCCCGTGGCGCAGACGAAAAATAAGCTCGTTACCGGTATCGCGAATAAAGATCGAGACCCGCTTACCCTCAATCTCCCGCAACGATTCGGTGATCGCCTGACCCTGCAACATATGGTTAATCAGTCGCGTATGCAGTTCACTATGAAACCCGTCGGGAATCACCCGCATCACCGCTTTTATTACCCCGAGAGCTCTATGCATTGTCCACTTCCACAAAAATTCAAGGCGGCAAGTTTAGTCGATTGCCGAGGTTGACGCAAAATATCAGGCGACGCCTGAAGCGCTTAACGATGTTCTCAGACTTTGGGCAAAACGCGCCACAGATTACTTAGCAGGCGGCGGTTCCTGATAGACCTTGCGGCGGAAAAGATCACGATGACGGCTGACCAGCCGATCAAGAAAAAGCAAGCCATCAAGATGATCCAGCTCATGCTGCACCGCACGCGCCTCGTAACCGCTAAAGTCGTACTGCTGCGTCACGCCCTCTGCATCACAGGCGGTAAGGGTAATCCGCTCGGCGCGAATGACGTTTCCGGTATAGTCCGGCACCGACATACACCCCTCACGACCCACCGCCATCCCCTCCCAAGTGGTAATTTCAGGGTTTATTAGCACGACCCTGCCGTGGTTGGGAACCGGTTTGCGCAAGCCGCGCAGATCAATCAGTACAATACGTTGCAGGCAGTCAACCTGCGGCGCGGCAATACCGATGCCGCCGGGACCGGCGCGCATCGTCTCTTCAAGATCGGCGATAAACGCCTGCAAGGCGCTATCAAAATGTTCAACTGCCACCGCCTCACGTTTAAGCCGCGCATCGGGATAGCGTAAAATCTCGAGTACCGCCATGCATTAACCAATCATTAGATCAATTTCACGCAGGGCAATCTCGACCTGCTGCGCCGCAGCTGCCTTTAAGCGCGGTAACAGCTCTGCGACGCCTAACGAACAGAAGCCCTCAATCTGCATCACATAGATCGGTTCACTGCTGCTGCCGGCAACATCGGTACGCATATCCAAAATATGAAAGCCGTTCTCCGCCAGTGCCGCAGTCACTTCAGCGACAATACCTGTGCGGTCGGCGCCATAAACCGTCAATTGCAGATTTGGCTCAAGATGGTGGTGAAGTTCACCGCTAATTTGCATTAGATGCAGATTAAGCGAGAAGCGTTCGATGACCCCAGAGAGCGCCTGTTGCAACAACTCAGGGTCACCACCATACTCAACCATTAGCATGACGCTAAAATTACCCCCAAGGCGCACCATCGCCGCCTCCCCGAGATTACTACCGCAGTTAAAGAGTTCCCGAGTCACCGCAGCGACAATACCGGCACGATCCTCACCCACCAACGTCAACATATACCACTGTTTCATTTTCCGCCCTTTTTTAGAGATTCCGGCAGCGCAGTTCGCACTGACTAGCGCAGCTGTTTAAAGGCCTCTGCCGCTGGCAGCGGCTTGCCAAAAAGATAACCCTGAATCAGATCACACCCCATCCCTTGCAGAATGGCTAACTGTTCACGATTCTCCACCCCCTCGGCAACCGTTTGCAGGTCAAGGCTTTTTGCCAGGGTGATAATCGCATGGGCGATACAGCGATCCTGCTCATTGGTACTAATATCCATGACAAAACTGCGGTCAACCTTCAGGGTATCAATCGGAAAGCGCTTCAGGTAACTGAGGGAGGAATAACCGGTACCAAAGTCATCAATGGAGAGTGTCACCCCCAACCCTTTAAGGTTATTTAACACCGATACCGAGCGTTCGACATCCTCCATGACCGCACTTTCGGTTAACTCCAGATCAAGCAGTTGGGGATTCACTCCATTCAGTTGCAACGCCTGTTGCACAATTTCAATTAGGTTTTTCTGATTAAACTGATAACTCGAGAGGTTAATACTAATGCGTGGCACCTTGCTATCATCCCCTGGCTCCAGACGCAGTTTTGCCAGCTGTTCACAAGCGTTCCAGATAACCCACTCCCCCAACGCGATAATCAGTCCTGACTCTTCCGCCACAGGAATAAACTGCCCCGGCGGTATTAAGCCATGTTGCGGGTCAAACCAACGAATCAGCGCCTCATACTCAACAATGACACCATCACTGGCACGCACCTTTGGTTGGTAAAAGAGTACCATCTCTTCATGTTCCAGCGCCAGCTTAAGACGCTTTTCAAACTGATAGTGCTCCAGGGTATAGGTATTCATCTGCGGCGAATAGCAGCAGATGCTGTCGCCACTTTTGTGACAGAGATTACGCGAGGCGAGTTCCGCGCAATTCATCAGGGACTCAACGTCCTGACCATCTTCAGGGAAAAAGGCGACGCCAAAACGTGCGCCCATATTATCTATCTGATGCTCCTGCAGCTGATAGGGCGCCTCAAGTTGCGTGCGCAACCCCTGCAGCAGTCGCACCACCGCATCGGGTGAGCTGATATAACTTAATGCCAGAGCAAAACGGATACCGCCAATACGTCCACTGCGCTGCGAAGCACAGCGTTGCAAACCGTGCGTCAGACGCTGCGCCCACTCCTTCACCAGTTGATCACCGGCGCTGCGACCAAAAATTTCATTAAAGACGGTCATCCGCTGAATTGAAATATGGACTACCGCCAGACGTTGCCCCTCATTACGATGGCACTTCACCATCTCCCCAAGCCACTTGCTAAAAAGATAGCGGTTGGCCATTCCCGTATGAGCATCAAAGTTGGCAAGCAGGTCAATTCTTCCCTCAAGCTCACGCATTGCGGAGATGTCCTGCAGGGTGCCATGAATATCACTAATATCACCGCTGCTGTCACGCACCGCAATGGCGCTTTGCAGAAGATAGCGCGGCTTCTCTCGCCCTTGCTGTAACGCAACACTCATGGAGATCGGTTTGTCACTGAAAATCAGCTGCTTAAAGGCGTCATAAAGAACATCCCGATCATCGCGTTCAAAGAGATCAATCAGGGATTCGAGACGTTCACAGGGGTAGTTCGCTGCAATATGCAGCAGCTTACGCAGTGAGGGCGAGAGATAAAATTCGTCAGTGACACGATTCCAGTGCCAATGCCCCATATTCGCCACCTGTTCGCTAATCTCAAGGCGCTGATAGTGAAGCTGTTGTTGGCGCTGCGTCTGCCACTGCGCCAACTGCTGTTTAAGGCGATAGCCGAGCAGCTGCTGCTCCTGCGGAAACGCCAGCAGATCAGTTGCTCCCGCCGCCGCCGCCGCCGCTATCACCGCAGCATCCGGTGCTGGATGCAACAGCACAATCAGCGGCGCCAGTCGCGGCAGGTGCAGACTATGGCGATGCAACATCTCCTGATGTGCGGTGGTAACCTGTTGGCGCATACGCTGACAGCTGACAAAACCATCCTGCAGTGGCAGCTGCGTGGTCATTAACACCAGTGTCGGAGAGGCGACACAGAATTGCTGCAGGGCGGCAAAACCATTCTCAGCCTCCAGCAGCGTCGCCTCGGGGAAGAGCCCGCTCAGCAACTCCCGCGACGCGTCGCTTAATTCAGCACTAACTGCCATCAGCAACGTTAATTCTGACTTTGCAGCGGGAAAGCTCGGGGCAATATCAACCATAGAGTCTCCTGAACCGCTTACTTAACTTACACCATAGTGGCATAAGTTCTCCTCGCCTACGCATCAACGAATATCACTCCCCAATCATCCTATTTATTGTCCCTGTAATATACCAGAAGAGACGGGAGGCGCAAGCCGCTAGGCACAGAGAGGGCGGAAGCGGTTAGCTAACAGATGCGCGGCAGTGGGTCATCAAGCAGCTCATGCAGTAGGCGTTCACCTCCTAATTCGGTGACCAGCGTGACACGGGGTGCGGCGGCGACAATGGTACCAATAACCGCCGCTGCTTTTCCTAGAGGCTGCTGCCGCCAAAGGCCAAGCAGCGCCTCAGCCGCATCTGCTGCGACCACCGCCACCACCTTACCCTCATTGGCAAGATAGAGCGGGTCATAACCCAACATGGCACAAATCGTGGCCACTGACTCATGCACGACAATCGCACGCTCCTGCAGCTGCACCCCTAACTGGCACTGCCGCGCGATATCGTGACAAACGGTAATCAGTCCACCACGGGTAGGATCACGCATAAAACGCAAGCCGGGCAGTTGCAGAGCCGCCTGACAGAGCGGCGTAACATTGGCTGAATCGGAAGGGAGTGAACCAGACAAGCCAAACTCCTCGCGCGCCAACATCACTGCTGCACCATGATCCCCGAGGCTGCCGCTCACCACGATTTTATCTCCCACCTTAATTCCGGCAACCCCAGGCAGCGCACGTTGTCGCACCCCGATACCGGTGGTAGCGAGATAGAGACCGCTCCCCTCGCCGCGCGGCACCACTTTGGTATCGCCAGCGACAATCCTAACCCCTGCAGCCACTGCGGCAGCAGCCATATCAGCAACAATTAACGTCAGCAGCTCCTGAGTTAACCCCTCCTCAATAAAGGCGTTCAGGGTGAGATAGAGCGGCACCGCTCCGGCCACCGCCAAATCGTTTACCGTGCCATGAACTGCCAGTGAACCGATAGTGCCACCGGGAAAGCAGAGCGGCTTTACGGTAAAACCATCGGTGGTGATCATCACCTCTCCAGACGGCAGGGGAATTGGGGCGGCATCCAAACCAGTATTCAGCAGATCATTTGCCAGCGCCTTGGCAAAGCACTCCTCTATCAGCTGACGCATTAGCGCCCCACCGTTACCGTGGGCCAGGGTGATCGGCGTATGGCGCTGCTCGGGTGTTTGTTCAGGATTCGCTTGCTGCATCTTCTCTCCAGAGGGTACTTATGATCTGTCCAAAAGCAAGGGCGGCGTCGTTAGTCGGTAGCAAAGTGGCAAGATGCACGCTAAATCCCGCCCGCTGCAACCGCTGCTGCGCTAAAGTGACCAATAGGTTATTTTGCATCACCCCGCCACAAAGTCCAATGGCGGTTAGCGCTGTATGGGCGCGCGCAACTTCCGCCTGCGCCACCATTAACTGCGCCAAACTGGTGTGACAACGGATCGCTTTAACCGCCACGCTCTCGCTATCCGTCAGCAGATAGCTGACCAGCGGTTGCCAATCACTTAACCAAAGCTCACCCTGCCACCGCAAAGGAAGCGGCAGCGGCGGGAAGGTCTGCCACAACTGGTCACTATTCAGGGCCACGCCCTGCTGACGTAGTGTGCGCGTCGCCAGCGCCTCAAGCAACGCGGGCGCCTCGCCCTCATAGCAACTGTTCAAGTTAAGATTGAGCAGGGCGGCACAGCCATCAAACAGACGTCCGACCGCACTGGTTTGTGGCGAGTTTAACCCCTTCTGCCACATCTGCCGCAGTAAAGGCGACGCTAGGGAGAGATCACTAAGGTGACGCGGCAGCTGGGCATCGACCCCCTCTATCTCCCAGAGCAGTGAGAGTGCGCTACGCCACGGCTGTCGCGCCGCACTGTCGCCCCCAATTAAACGAAAGGGGCGTAAACTCGCAAAACGCTGCCACCGACGTGGTGAACCACAGAGCAGTTCCCCGCCCCATAGGGTGCCATCACACCCCAGCCCGACACCATCCCAGGTAAAGATGGCCATCGCCCCCGAGGTTGGCAAAATTTCACCATAAAGCGCTGCGGCATGGGCGTGATGGTGCCACACTTTGTGGCACGGCAGGCGCTGTTTTACCGCCCAGCGGCTACTATCGTAACCCTCATGGGCATCGCAGCAGAGCGCCTTCGCCTCCACCTGATAGAGACGTTGCAGATCAGCTATCACCTGAACAAAAATCTGCTCTGACCGTAGCGTGCCAAGGTCACCGATATGGGGCGAGAGCAGCAGGCGATCTCCCCAAGCCAGCGCAATCGCATTTTTACTCTGCCCCCCCACTGCCAGTGTCGGCTGTTTAACTGCACGGGGCAGCTTAACCGCTAAGGGTGCAAAGCCGCGCCCGAGGCGTAAAGGACGCAACTGACCGCCGATAGCACGAAAAACCGCATCATCGGCAGGTCGAACAATCGGACGATTATGGTGGATAAAGGCATCAGCAATCGTCGCCAGCCGCACCGTTGCCTCATCTTCATCAGTGAGCACCGGCTCGCCACTCATATTCCCCGAGGTGGCGACCATGGGACGGGCAAACGCCTCCATTAACAGATAGTGCAGTGGTGAGTAGGGTAGCATCGCTCCCACCTCATCAAGCCCGGGCGCTACCGCCGCAGCCAAGGCACCACTCTCCTTTTTGCTCAGCAGCACAATCGCGCGTCGGCTATCATACAGGGGTGCCGGAACCTCCGCCGGTAGCAGCAGATAGCGGCGTAGCGCCGCGCAACCATCCTCCCCCTCTTCGGGAAAAATCACCGCCAACGGCTTGCTAAGGCGCTGTTTACGTTGTCGCAGACGCTGTACTGCAGCCTCCTGAGTGGCATCGCAGCAGAGGTGGTAACCCCCAATCCCCTTCACTGCAACAATCTCACCATGCTTTAGGGCAGCCACCGCGCGGCTAATCACCAAATCATCATTATCCACCACCCGTTCCGCACCAGATTGCCACCAGAGATGCGGCCCACAATCGGGGCACGCCACCGGCTCGGCGTGAAAACGACGATTTAACGGATTGCGATACTCCGCATCACAGGCAGGACAGAGGTGAAAGTCAGCCATGCTGGTGGTTGCACGATCATAGGGCAACCGGTAAATCAGGGTATAACGCGGCCCGCACTGGGTACAGTTAATAAAGGGGTAGTGGTAGCGGCGATCCTTCGGTTGCTGCAACTCTGCCAGACAGTCACGGCAAAGAGCGCTATCGGGCGGCAGATGAATATCAGGCAGGAGAATAGCACCGCTATTCACGCTCTCCTTAATGAAAAAGCCATCGGGATGACACGGGGCAACCGTCAATTCACTACTTAAGTGAGGCTGCGCCAAAGAGGGGGCGTCATTAATCATCGCCAGTTTGAACTGCTGCAGCTGCTCTGTTTTCCCTTCGGCGTAGATCTCAACCACACCCTGCGCATTCTGTACCCATCCCGAAAGCTGCAACTGCAGCGCCAAACGGTAGATAAAGGGGCGAAAACCGACCCCCTGTACCTGTCCGGTAATCGTGAAACGCGCTGCGCTATACGCCATTAACCGGGGAGTGCTCCCACCAGATATGACACGCCCCCTCATCGGAGACCATGCAGGGCCCCACCGGCGAGCGCGGAGTGCAGGGGTTACCGTAAAGCTGACATTGATGCGGATATTGCCGCCCAAGAATGACCGCAGCACAACCACACCCCGGCGGCATCTCCCCCGCGCGGTGCCGTGCATCATTGGCATAATCTGGATAGTGCTGACGCGCATCATGGGCAATATAGCGTGGTTGCAGGGCATAACCTGAATCGGCAATGGTGCCGATACCACGCCAGTTGGCGGCAATAATGGTAAAAACCTGCTGCAACCACTGCTGTGCGCGAACATTCCCTTGCGGGGTGACCAGTTCGCTATAACAGTTATCGACAAAAAGCCGCCGCTCTTGGCGTTGCCGCATCACCGACCAGAAACCAGCCAACAGCGACTCAGGGCTGAAACCAGCCACCGCCACCGGAATTTGATGATCATTAACGACAAACTGCCACTCATTAGCGCCCATCACCGTCGCCACATGACCGGGCGCAATCAGGGCATCAAAGCCGATCTCACCACTATGCAGCAGCAGCGCCACTGCCGGCCAGGTTAACCGTCCTGAAATGAGTAGCAGGAGGTTATCAGGAATCCCCTCCGCGACCATCGCGGCGACCGGTGCAAGCGTCGTTTCAAACCCAGCAACAAAAAAGATAATCTGTCGCCCGGGATTGTCACGGGCCAGTGCCAGGGCCTGTTGCGGCGTCGCAATTGGACGAATATCCGCCCCCTGAGCACGCGCCTGCGCCAACGACCGCACCCCCTGTTTGCCAACATTCACCGGTACCCGCAACATATCGCCAAAGGCGACTAGGGTGACCTTTTCATGCAGCGCCAATTGAATGGCGTGGTAGATATCCTCCTCGGGGCAGACGCAGACCGGACAGCCCGGGCCAGGAATCAGTTCAACTCCTTCCGGAAGAAGTGAGCGCAACCCCGCCTGACTCAGCGAGCGTTCATGACCACCACAGACATTCAAAATCCGCAGTGGTTGCGGTTGCAGTGCGTTAATGCGATTCAGCCAGATCTTTGCACTATCCGCCACGACAAGGCGCCCTAGTGGTGATGTGGATGGGGGTGATGATGATGAGAGTGCTCAGGCGGCAACGTCCCCAGATCTTTTACTATCTGCTGTCGGTGATCATCTAACTGCTGTTGCAACCACGCAATCCAAGCGGCCATCCCGCTACCGCGTTTCGCTGAAAGTTGCAGGGTGGGGGCAGGGTTCGCCAACTGTTGCAGCTGCTGCATGGCCCGCTGTGGTGAAAAATCATCGAGTACCTCAAGCAGATCACACTTGCTGATGAGCATCAGATCTGCGGCACGAAACATCACCGGATACTTGGCTGGCTTATCATCCCCTTCAGTGGTTGAGAGGAGAATCACGTTGCGGTGGTGCCCCAAATCAAAGCTGGCGGGACAGACCAAATTTCCAACGTTTTCAATAAAAAGAAGATCGATTTCGCTTAAATCTATCTCATGCAGTGCGCTGTGTACCATATGGGCATCCAGATGACAGGCGCTGCCGGTGCTAATTTGTACTGCGGTCACCCCATGTTGACGTAGTCGTACCGCATCATTCTCCGTCTCCAGATCCCCAACGATCACCGCTACACGCAATCTATCGCGCAACAGCTCCAGCGTCTGTTCAAGAAGTGCTGTCTTGCCTGATCCCGGGGAGGACATCAAGTTCACCGCCAACACCCCGTGTTGCTCAAAATGCTGACGATTATGAGCCGCCTGATGATCATTTTCGCTTAACAGCGACTGGAGAATCTCAACCGCCTGACGCCCATCACTCCCCTTGGCATGCCGACCATCCTCTGCAAGCAGATGCCGATTACCGGGAGTGACATTACAGCCACAGGTATCACACATGGTTACTCCTCAAATTCAACACGTTGCAAAATCAGCTCATCACCACTGACCAGCTGCGTCTGCCATTCGTGGCAGTAGCGGCAGGAGAGATTGTTCGCACTCGCTTCACTCTGCCGCTGGCAACGCGGACAAAAGATCTGCACAGTGCCAACCGTCATCCGTAGCGTCGCTTCAGCGGCAACGGTTCCTGCCGCAGCGACAGGAAAGGCGTGCTGCAAAAGCGCTGGCTCAACTCCCGCCAAGGGACCAACAGTCAGATGTACCTCAACCAGACGCAGCTGCGGATATCCATCCGCCAGCTGCTGCAACTGGGCGACAAGATTGCTGCAGAGGGAGAGCTCATGCATGGTGGCTGGCTAACAGCTCATCAAACAGCTCCCAGCTACTGCGCGCCTCTGCCTCACTCATTTTATTAATCGCATATCCGACATGAATCATGACAAAGTCACCCACCGCAACTGACTCGTCCTGAAGCATAAAAAGGCTCACCTCACGTTCGACACCCTTCGCCTGGCAACGTGCGTTATAGCCATTAATAGCAACAATTTGCATCGGTATTCCCAGGCACATAGACGCTCTCCGGTGACGTTCAACGGTTTCAGTATGTTGATTCGCGAAGATCGTGTCAACCACAGTGAAGCTATATACCCTTTCTACTTGAAATTGCAGGGTCGTTGCACCAAAGGCCAAGCTGCGCACGCTGCAGTCGCTCACCCCAATCACATCGCTTATCTATGCTCATGGGGATTCGCAACTTTGCCGCCTACCTGCATTTCCAAGTCGTTTGGCTATTACCCTAACAAGTTATCTGAAGATCTCTTCCGCTGTTTTGGTATCGAGAATGTTGTCTAACCACTGTGCTAATTGTGCTGGCGTCGCTTTAGCTATCTGTTGCTGTATCTCTGCTGAGGGATCACCAAATTTCTTGGTTATCTGGCGAATTAACATGTTTCTTTGTCCCTGCACTTCGCCTTCAACATGTCCCTGAGCTCGCCCTTCAGCTCGCCCTTCAGCTCTCCCTTCGACAAGTCCCTCCTCTTTACCCTCTTCTCTAGCACTATCCACCACATTTTTCAAATCACGGTAGTACTTCAGGCTACTCTCATAGGCGGCCCGCTCTTCGGGTTGAAAGCGGGCAATTTGCGCCTGTTCAAACAACCGCTCGAAGACTCTTTCACGAAGTCGTAAGGGAATCTCCTCAAGCTCGTGCAGATGTCGGAAGAGGTAGAACCACTTCTCCTGTAGCGTCTCCAGTTCGTCATCGGTTTTCCTGAAGTTGGGTAACGTTAAGTAGATAAAGGTGAGTTTGTCGTAAAAAAGCTGGTTGTGCTGATTTTTAAGCTGAACTTGGTGGATAACTTCACGACGGCTTTCGGGGTTTGCCGCATCCTCTTCAAAACAGAAGTCGAGAATGCCAATAGTATAGACTGCTGCCAGTTTATAGTCCCACTCCCCTTTTTCAGCCTGCTGCTGTATGGGGAAGGTCGCATAATAGAGACTGCGGTCTTTAAAGTAGTTTTGCTTCGCCTTTTGCAATTCAACGATAAAGTGATCGCCGTTACTGCTACTGCAGTTGAGGTCAAATATCGCTTTGCGATCTAATGCTGTAGCTCCCTGCTGTTCATTTTTACTAAAGGTTAACTCGGCAATGTGGTGTCTCTCTGGCAGGAGCGTATTCAGGAAGCTAATTAGATTTGGTTTACTGCTCTCTTCACCAAAGATTTTTTTAAAACCAAAGTCGGTAAAGAGGTTAATGTAGCGTTCTTTCATGAGTCAGTTACCGGGTAAGTTCTTTTATTTTTATGTTAATGGTGAGTATCGGGTCTTTAATCAATATCCCTCTCTTCTCAGTCACACTAAAAAAAATGCAGAGGGGTCGGTGCATTTTCCAGCCCCTCTACACAGATCGCCAGCACTGGGGATCTCTCCCTTTGCTTTAAGCTAATCGGTAAAAAGAATATCTGCCTTTATTCTTTCCAGCAACTTTTCACCGATACCATTCACCTGCAGCAGCTGATTGACATCCGTAAAGGGCTCTTTACGCTCGTCCCTGAACTTGACAATCGCCTCCGCCTTTGCCGGTCCTACGCCGCTTAAGCTCGCAGCAATCTCCTCTGCAGAGGCTTTGTTAATATTAACCGGTGTTGCAAACAGTGACGCGGATGCAAGCATGGAAACTACAGTTAACAGCATTTTTTTCATTGCCAATCTCCTTTGAGTAAACTTTAAATGGGAGAGACAAGTTTAAAGCTAAACATCCCAGTGTCAATATGTAATTTACAATTTTTTTTAAAAAAACAGATCAAATGCATCTAGGCGCTTTTTTAAAACCCGCATCTGAGATCACTCTCTCATTTAACCGCCTGACTATCCACGATTAAAGAGGCAGCCTCCCGTAAGCGGGGAAGATTGTGCAACAGATGCGCCGGACTCATCTCGTCAGAGTTAAAATATTGGCGCTCAAGGCGATGTCCTGTGAGCGGCACAATACCGTGATCTGGTAGCAGGATATTCATACCACTTTCAGTATCCATAGTGGTCTGCAAGCCTGCCATCCAGCGCTCCTGGGTGCGGAACTGGTAGGGTCGCGGAGTCATTGAACGCCGCGTTGCAAAAGGAATTTGAATGGCTATCCCACCCAACTTCTCCACGGTTTTCTTGTAGAAGAGGATAATTGAACTATCCCCAAAGCTGCGAACCAGTGAAAATGTCGGCCCTTCATCTTCAAGAATGTGTTTACTGTAGGCCGCGCCAAGGGCGACATTTAGCGGCTCAAGATAGTAGCGATAGGAGTAGTCCCAGGTATTGACATCATTACCCTCCCCTTGATGCTTCAAACTGCCAAAACGCGCCCGCAACCGATGTTTGCCATCCGCGTTGGTCCAGCGGGTGGTATTAAACAGGGCGTTGTAACTATGCGCATAGTGGCCAATACTGGTCATATTATAGAGATTGGCCAAGGGGCGGAAGGTTTGATGCAGCATCGCCTCGGACCATCCAGAGCGACGGCGGTAGGGGGTATACCAGCGACCATCCTCAAAATCATCGGTATGCGTAAAGGGGGTCTCCCACTCGGCGCGCAGAACGCCTCCTTGCCAGAGGGTTTGCGATATCGCAGTCAGCAACGACAGGGAGTAGTCCGCCTCGCCAACCTCTGTACCGACAAAATAGTAAGATCCCAGCGAAAAGACCACTTCAGGGGCAAAGCGCAATGGCTGTTGCTGCGCTATTTCCCATTGAATGGGCTCAGGATTGCTGTTGTCACTGCTAAAAAAGCGCATCTGCTGACGTAACTGCTGCAACGCCGCACAGGCGTTGGCGGCATCACAAGGCTGCTGCAGATAGTCACGATAGAGCGCCAAGGGCAGAGTAAACTCCATTACCAGCGTTTGATA
>JADGBN010000033.1 GCA_015231435.1 Gammaproteobacteria bacterium | reverse complement strand
CCAATGATTTTGGGTATAGAACAAGGGGATAGGGATGAAAATTGCAGTTGCCGGAACCGGTTATGTCGGACTTGCCAATGCAGTGTTGTTAGCGCAGCAACATCAAGTGGTGGCGCTGGATATTATCGCCGACAAGGTGGCGGCACTTAACCGTCGTGAGTCGCCGTTGGAGGATGCTGAAATTAGTGACTATCTGCAAAATAGAGTGTTACAGCTCACCGCCACCACGGATAAAGATCTCGCTTACCGGGGGGCGGATTTTGTCATTATCGCCACACCGACCGACTATGATCCGCAGACCAACTACTTTAATACCCGTAGTGTCGAGGCGGTAATTGCCGATGTGCTGGCGATAAATCCTGCTGCGGTGATGGTGATTAAATCTACAGTGCCGGTGGGCTTTACTGCGCGTATTAAAGCGGAATATCTCAATCAGCAACCTGCGCGGAAAATTAACCTCTTCTTTTCACCAGAGTTTTTGCGTGAAGGGCGGGCGCTTTACGATAATCTTTACCCGTCGCGTATTGTCGTTGGGGAACGATCTTCCAAGGGCGAGCTCTTTGCAAAGTTACTGCAGGAGGGGGCGGTAAAGGAGAATATCCCGACACTCTTTACCGACAGCACCGAGGCGGAGGCGATTAAGCTCTTTGCCAACACCTATCTGGCGATGCGTGTCGCCTATTTTAATGAGTTGGACAGCTATGCTGCGACCCATGGGCTTGATAGCCGTCAGATTATTGATGGCGTCTGTCTCGATCCGCGCATTGGTAATCACTATAACAACCCGAGTTTTGGTTATGGTGGCTACTGTCTGCCCAAAGATACCAAGCAGTTGCTGGCAAACTATCGTGATGTGCCGCAAAACATCATTAATGCGATTGTCGCATCCAACACGACGCGCAAAGATTTTATTGCGCAGGAGATCTTTGCCCGGGCACCTAGGGTGGTTGGCGTCTACCGCTTGATAATGAAGTCGGGTTCCGATAACTTTCGTGCTTCATCGATTCAGGGGATTATGAAACGGATTAAGGCGCGCGGTATAGAGGTGATCGTCTTTGAGCCGGTGCTACAGGAGAGCGAGTTTTTTCACTCCCGCGTAGTGCGGGATTTGGCAGCTTTTAAGCAAGAGGCGGATCTGATTATCACCAACCGCCCCTGCGCCGCTCTCGCCGATGTCGCAGACAAGGTTTACACCCGAGATCTCTTTGGCCGCGATTAAGCTGCAGTGGTCGAGCTTAACAATTTTATCCAATTGATTTTATGGCCATTCGTCCCTGTCGAAGGGCTGCCAGAGGAGATTCGCGACCTGCTGCTTAGCGTGGATCTCCCGCAAAGCAGAGGTGGGTGTCGCTACAGAGTTCGCAACTGGGGACGCGGCAGCTATAGACGCCGGCGTTGTCGCAGAGCTGTTTATAGAAAAATCGCTTCCACTTCATATTGCGATCATTGCGCTTCGCGAGCGGGGCAAAGTTGTGGTGCAGTAGCGCGGTGAGCTGGGTACGATCTTCAAGACCAAGATCTTGCCAGAGGTGTTGCACGCCCAGTGACGCTGCGGCAATGATTCGGGCAAGAATGATCTCGCTGGGGTGATTGCCGCTACGCCCCTCCTGCAGTAGGACGGTCAGCTCTTCAAGCTCCTCTAGCCGAGTTGCCTCAAGGGGTTGTTGCGGGATAGTGGTGGGTGGGGTGAAGGTGGGGAAGTGGCGTTGCAGCAGGGTGAGATAGTCATGCTCTGATAGCCCCATGGTAGCTGGCAGTGCGGTGTGACCGCTTATCCAGGCAGCGGTAATTTGCGCTAGGGTTTGCTCCAGCGCCGCGTTCTGCGGCGGCTGGTGAGTTGCGCATGACGCCAGCAGTCGCTGATAGAGCACGGTGGTCTCTCTTGGCGTAGCGACTGCTGGGTGCTGCATTAGATCGCCTCGTATTCGACAACAATATCTTCAGCGCGGGGGATAAACTGGCATGCCAGGCGCCATTCGCTGGGCAGGTCGTCAACAATCATCTTCTCCAGATCCTCTTTGCTGATTTTTCCCAGCTCTCGTAGTACCTGTTTCTCTTTCTCTTCGAGGTGGTAGCCCATCGGGCCGTTGTTACCGATATATTTGACGCGAATGACGCAGCTGCCGCAGGCACCGTCGCCACAGTCAAATTTAATCGGGATTTTGTTGGTTTTGGCAATTTTAAGAACGGTCTCGGTAAAGCTGCCGGCGACAGCATAGACGGTTTTATCTTTATAATCGGGGTTGGTAAAGGTGATAAGCGGCATCGGGTTTCTCCTGTCTGGGTGATGGGGTTAGGCGGGTTTAACTTTGCAATCGCCGAGGATCTGCGCCTGACAGGCGAGTCGGTGGTGTCTGCCTGCCATATTCTCCTTAAGGATCTTCTCTTCAAGGACGGAGGGTTCAGTGAGGTTGTTCCACCCTTCGGTGACCTGCATCATGCAGGTGCCGCAATCCCCTTCACGGCAGCCATAGATAAGACCGGAACCAATTTTTTCAGAGATCTCAATGACTCGGGTACCGACAGGAACATGCACCGTCTGGTTAATATCTTCAAACGTAATGTAGGCTTTAGCCATCTTTTTTTCCTCTTTCAGTTAAGGTTAATAAAACAGTTGGGTTAAATCATGGCAGCTTGTCTGCCGCGTAGATCGTTGGCGATTTCACGGCCAAATGTCTGGCAACTCTTTAGCTCATGTAGGGTGGGAATGAGTTTGATGCGTATCCCCTCAAGGGGGACGCGCATCTTCAGGCCGCGCAGGCGATCTTCAATCATGCGAACCGCCTCGCCACTCCAGCCATAAGATCCAAAGGCGCCACCCAGTTTGCCCTGGAGGTTGACGACGGCAAGGGAGGAGAGCAGATCCCATACCGGTTTAACCGCATCCCCATTGATGGTGGGTGAACCAAAGAGCACGGCGTCTGCGGCCTCTATCAGATCGACAAAGGGTTCGACCTCTCCCCCTTCAAGATCGTAAAGGGAGACTCGAACACCACTCTGCTCCTCTGCCCCTGCGTTAATTGCCGCTGCCATGGCGGCAGTATTACCGTAGGCGCTAATGTAGAAGATGATCAGCGTGAGTTCGCGCTGACCAATATCGGGAGAGAGGGTGGGGATCGAGAGTTCGCGGTAGCGGCTAAGATAGCGGCGTGGGCGATCACGAAGAATCGGGCCGTGGCTCGGGGCGATCTGCTTGAGTTGCAATGGCTCAATGAGCTTAATCGCCTCCAGCAGATGCGCTTTAAAAGGGCGCATGATATGGGCGTAGTAGTAGTCAAATGAGAAGCGAAAATCACCGACCCGATCATTGAACAGGCGGCGGTCGCAGTAGTGGCAACCAAAAATATCGCCAGAAAAAAGAATGCCGTGCGGTTCAAGATAGCTGCACTGGGTGTCGGGCCAGTGGAGAAACGGGGTGTGAAGAAAGCGTAAGTGGCGATCGCCCAAACTGACACTGTCGCCGCTGGTGACGGTGGTGTAGTCAAGTTGCTCAGCGCCCGGCTTTAGCAGTGCCTTGAGCATTGAGGTTGCGCGGCGGGAGATGTAGAGCTTTGCCTGGGGTGCACGCCGCATCAGTTCGGGGAGTGCGCCGGTATGGTCGGGTTCAAGATGGTTAAGCACAATGACGCGAATATCGCGGTAGTCGCAGACGGACTCTAAACGTGCAAAGAACTCTTCACTAAAGTTCTCTTTCACGGTATCAATAATCGCCACCCCATCGCTGCCCTTTACCAGATAGGCGTTATAGGTGGTGCCGTTGGCGGTGCTGAGAATAATGTCAAAGCGCCGCAGTGCCGCATCAAGCGCACCAATCCAGTAAACTCCCTCGGCAATCGCCACCGCATGACGATGGCTGGCGACATCGATGCTCTGTTGATCTGCCGCAGGGAGGGTCATCTTAGCGTGCCTGAATTTCAGCCATGACCTTGGCCATGCGTTCCGGGGCGATGCCGGTGAGGGAGCCTAACGGGTTTACGGCAACCCCCTCACCATTAAGAATCACCCCCTCCACCGGGCAGATGCTAGCGCACTGCGGATCGCTGTAGTCGCCGTCACACTCACTGCAGAGGTTGGCGTGAATACGAAAGTGTGGAATCGCCGCATAGATGGCGTGGCTTGGGCAGAGCGGCTCACAGGCCCAACAGTTGACGCAGCCGCTAATAATTGTGAAGGCCATCTTAGGCTCCTCGCTGCAGTGCGATGGGGGCGGTGATAGCGAGTTTGCCCGCTGCTGCCATCTCCTGATAGACGGCGGCGATAGCTGTTTCAATGGACTCCATGGCGTGTTCGCCGTTGGGGGTGATTCCCGCAGCCTCCAGCGCCTCCCAGGGGGCAAAGCCAATGCGTGAACAGAGCAGCACTTCACAGCCGTTCAGGGCGCGAATGGTCTGTTGCAGCGTGCTCTCCTCCTCATTGCAGTGGTCGCTACCACTACAGTAGAGATCGACTTTACGGTGACCGATAAAGCGGACATCCAGAGCGGTCGCCTCATAGACAAGGAATTCGCGGGCGTGGCCAAAGTGCTGATTGATAATGCCGCCGCCGCTACTAGCGACGGCAACCAGTAGTGGTCGGCTGCGGTGACGCTGCGGACGCAGCGCATCGAGGGAGATCACCGTCTCACCACGGCGATGGAGTTGTTGCCGTTGCTGCTCGATACCGGCTTGATATTCGGCGCGGCGCTGCATCGCTGCAGGGTAGTCAATCTCCATCGCGTCGATCTTCTCCAGGGTAAACTCATCGCCGCGATCTTCACCTAACATCCCGACGGCATCGGCACGACACTGGCGGCAGTGGCGCATCATGTTCATCTCGCCGGCGCAGCTATCCTGAAGCCGTTGCAGCTCTTCGGGAGTGGGTCCGCGTTGCCCCATCACCCCATAAAAGGTGCCATGTTCGGCCTCGGCGATGAGCGGCATCACATTATGAAGAAAGGCGCCCTTGGCTTTAACGACACGGCTGACCTCCTCAAGATGGTGGTCGTTTACCCCCGGAATAAGGACGGAGTTGACCTTAACCAGCACCCCACGGGCAGCCAACATCTCCAGCCCGAGTTGCTGTTGCGCAATAAGGATCTCGGCGGCCTTGCGCCCTTTAATGCGGCGATTTTTCCAGAAGATCCACGGATAGATCTCGGCGCCAATAGCGGCATCCAAGCAGTTAATGGTGATGGTGACGTGATCAATGTTATGGCGACAAAGCTCGTCAACGTGTTCCGGCAGGGAGAGGCCGTTGGTGGAGATGCAGAGCTTGATATCGGGCGCTTTGTCACTGAGTTCACGAAAGGTGGCAAAGGTGCGTTCGGGATTGGCAAGGGGGTCACCGGGGCCGGCGATGCCCAGTACACTCATCTGTGGAATGGTCGCCGCCACCGCCAAGACCTTTTTGACCGCTTGTTCTGGGGTGAGTAGCTCGGATACCACGCCAGGGCGTGACTCATTGGAGCAGTCATATTTGCGGTTGCAGTAGTGGCACTGAATATTACACGCCGGTGCCACAGCAACATGCATGCGGGCGTAGAAGTGGTGCGCCTCTTCGGAGTAGCAGGGGTGATCTTTTACCTTGTCACGGATCTGAGGCGGGAGATGTGCTAGGGCACTCTCATTGCCTCCGCAGCCGCTGGCACTGCATCCTGCGGGTTCACTATGCTGGCTGGATACGAGCGTTAACGCCATTTCTAACTCCTGCTTAAAAGCCATTGATAGAGGCTATAAAGCAAGGGTTGTGCCTAACTCAGAATTTTATTTAACTACATGAAATGTTAGTAATTTTATTTTATAACTCAACGTGTATTGTCGTGAATGGAACAAAGGTGTGTCGTGAAGCGGTAGCGCTTATGGCGTATTAAATTTGCCGCATTTTAATATTGAGGATCTGAATGCGGTAACCGATCTGCCTTGGGGTCATGCCGAGCAGACGTGCGGCTTTCGCTTGAACCCAGCCCGCCTCCTCAAGCGCGGCGATCACCCGTTCCCGCTCATCAAGATCGGGATCTTCAAAGGGGGGCGGGTGGTTATCATTTTTGGCTAAAGGGGGGGTATGCAGGGAGTGTTCAATGCCGCTTAGTTGTAGGCTGCGGGCATCAATATGACCGGCATGACTCATCACCGCCGCCCGCTCGAGGTGGTTTTCAAGTTCGCGTACATTACCCGGCCAGTGGTGCTGCATCAGCAGGGCAAGCGCGTTATCGGCGATATCGACAGGACGTCCCTGATTGCTGGCAATTTTTTTCAGTAGAAAGTGGACTAAATCGGGTATATCTTCAATCCGATCCCGCAGTGGCGGGGTGTGGATCGGCATGACGTTCAGGCGGTAGTAGAGATCTTCACGAAAGTGGCGATCCTGAACCTCTGCCTCAAGATTTTTGTTGGTGGCGGTGATAATGCGCACATCGACGCTAATTGTTCGCATCCCGCCGAGGCGTTCAAATTCACCCTCCTGCAGAACCCGCAGTAGCTTCGCCTGAAAGGTGGGGGAGATCTCTCCTATCTCATCGAGAAAGATGCTGCCGCCGTGTGCCTGTTCGAAGCGCCCTTTACGTTGATTAATGGCACCGGTGAACGCCCCGTTTTCGTTGCCGAAAAGTTCCGACTCAAGCAGGGTGTCGGGTAGCGCGGCGCAGTTGAGCTTTATAAATGGGCCACTGGCGCGTGGTGAGTTGTAGTGAATGGCATTGGCGATAAGCTCCTTACCAGTACCGGACTCACCACGAATTAGAACGGTGGTATTCCATTTTGCCACCTGACGCACCTGTTCAAAAACATGCTGCATAGCGCGGCTATGACCGACCATGCTGGCGAAACCATGTTCACCGCGAATCTTGCGCCGTAGCAGATCCCGCTCCTGCTTCAGGGTCATCTGCTCATCCTTCATCTGCCGTTCGAGGCGCAGGGTGACGCCGATAAGGTTGGCGATGATGCGCAGAAAATGCTCTTTCTGTGCAAGCTCATGGCTGCTGCAGAGCGGTTGTGCCGCGAGAACCCCCGCAGTCTCACCGGCGATAAAGATGGGAACCGCCATGTAGGGGCGGTTGCGGTCATAGATCCCTAAACGATCGAGAAAATGCGGCTCTTCGCTAATGCGTGGCACCACCCACGACTGACCACTTTCGAGAATCTGACCATTCACCCCTTCGCCGGGTCGATAACGTACCTGTGTCGAAAGGGGGCTCTGATGCAGCGCAGTGACAATCAGATCACCGCTCTCCTCATCAACCAGGGTAATCATCCCCTGCTGCATGGCGGCACTCTCATGTAACGTTTTGAGGAGTTCGGCAAGGGTTTGCTGAAAATTGAGGGAGAGACTCATCACCTCAATCATGCGACTAAGGCTCTCAAGTTCGTTGGCGAGGGCTGGCGAGTGATGCTTTTCGCTCATGATGACGCCTCCTGTGCCGCGAAAGCGTTATCAACGGAGTTAATCGGCAGCAACACCAGAACGTGCGTGCCACCGACAAACTCACTCTCTATTTCGACGCTGCCACCGTGGCTAATAGCGATTTCGCGTGCCATGGTCAGCCCCATGCCGGCATGACCACGACCTTGACTCCAGTTGCTGTAAAAGGGTTCAAAGACCTTAAACCGATCGGCTGCCGCAATACCGCAACCGTTGTCAATAAGGTCAATTCTGATTTCATCATTTTGGGTGCGCGTAATAATGCGCAACTCGCGCTGTTGGTGGGGTGAGGCGTTTAGCGCGGTTATCGCGTTATCCATCAGATATTTAGCGAGACCTCGCAGGGCGTTTTCACGCCCGATAATCGTCGGCAGCACCGAAGCGGGTTGCCAGTCAACGACAATTCCCGAGGCGAGCAGGGCAGGGGTGGAGAGTTTAATCACCTCATGCAAAATGGCATTGAGGTTAATCGGTAACTTCTGCTCGACAGGTTTATTCGGCAGTGCTGCCTGGAGACTGGCGATTGCCGTATCACCGCTACTGACCGCCTGTTGCAGAACGCCATGCAGGGTAAAGCCATGGTGGCTGCCAGCGGGCATGGTCAGGGCAGCACGAATAATATTTAGCGGTACCTGGAGTTGATAAATTGCCCCAGAGATCGCCTCATGCATGGTATCTACTGTCTGCTGTTCGGCCATGCGGGCGCGAATCATGTTGAGTTGCGCCTCTTGGGTGCGATGACGGCTGCTGGTGATCTCGTTGGCAATGAGGAGCAGATAACAGGCGGGGCTGCTGGCGGCGGTAAAGTAGTGGTTGGCACTCTCATCAAGCTGTTTGACGCGCACCCCGGAACAGCTGAACCAGCGCGGTGAGTGGCTATTTTGCGGGTCAATGCGAATCTCAAGGTTATGAAACCCCTCGGCACCGTGACAGACGCTGTGAAGGTCAAACTGATTCTGTTGTTCCAGCGCCGCAAGAAACAGGGAGGCCGGTTGCGGATGGTTAATTTCGCTTGCCAGCTGTTGATAGGCATGGTTATTAAGAATGACACTGCGGTCAGCCGCAATCATCGCCACCACAACGGGGGCAGCATTCAGTGCGGCATAATTGAGGGACTGCTGAAACTGTAACCGCTGTTCAAGGCGATGGCGCTCGCTGATATCCCGATGCATACCTAGATAGTAGGCGATCTCACCGCCACTATTCAGTACTGGGGCAATGATCAGTTCGGCAAGGTAGGCGTCGCCACCACGACGATGGTTAACCAGTGTCCCCTGCCACACCTGGTGTGCCTGAATGGTCTGCCACAGTTGGTGATAGAGATCCCTTGGGGTCGAGCGACTGGAGAGTATTGACTCATTGCGTCCAACAATCTCCTCGCGTTTAAAGCCGGTAAGCTGTTCAAAGAGGGTATTGACGTAGAGAATCGTGGCGTTGGGATCGGTAATGGAGATTGCCACCGGTGCCTGCTCTACCACCTTAATAAAGAGTTGTGGCGGCAGAAACTCCTGGCCGCCAGGGGCGGAGAAGGCGCCGATAATCTCCGGCGGGGTTCCGGGGGGTGGGGCAAGCAGGAAATTGCGGATGATGTCGCTTAACTGTTCAATGGTATTTAATGCCTCAGGCTGTCGCATCACTTTTTCCTTTTCCCGAACGCTTTAATGGTCCCTGCTGCAGCAGGTTGTCGTCAAAGTGATTCAAGATTTATACCACTATTAGAAAAATAGGCCGCAAGACGAGTGGCGCAGGCGAAAACCCTTATGGTGTGCGGCGGATGTTGCTTCTGTGACAAGGGTGGCGCCCCTCTTTTGTGGCAAAACTCACAATTGCCGGGTAACTGCCACCCGCTCTGTTGCGCAAAACTGGTGCAATGGGGCGGTTACGGCGCACCGTTATGATTTGGCACATTTCTTGTTCTGACCCCGCTCATGATCGATAAGCCAAGGGATGAACAGGGGGTGCGATGGGATATCTGCTGATTTTGCTGTCAACTGCACTGGTGAATAACGTGGTGTTGGTGAAGTTTCTCGGCCTCTGTCCGTTTATGGGGGTCTCCAACAAACTCGATACGGCACTGGGTATGGGGTTGGCGACGACCTTTGTGCTCACCCTCGCCTCATTTGCTGGCTGGGTATTGGAACACTATCTGCTGCACCCTTTTGATTTGGGCTATCTGCGTATTCTCACCTTCATTTTGGTGATTGCCGTGGTGGTGCAGTTCACCGAAATGGTGGTGCAAAAAGTCTCTCCATCGCTGCATCAGGTGTTGGGTATATTCCTGCCGCTAATTACCACCAACTGCGCGGTGCTGGGGGTTGCCCTGCTTAATGTGCAGGAGGAGAACGGTCTGGTCGCCAGTCTCTTTTATGGTATGGGTTCGGCGTTGGGCTTTACCCTAGTGATGGTGGTTTTTGCCGGGTTGCGTGAGCGTCTGGCGCTGGCGGCGGTTCCTGCCGCTTTTCGTGGGGCGCCAATAGCCTATGTGGTCGCTGGTCTGTTATCCCTGGCGTTTATGGGTTTTGCCGGATTGGTGCCTGCATGATTACTGCGATTGTCATTATTACCGTGCTGGGCATTGCGATGGGTGCGCTGCTGGGCTACGCGGCGATCTATCTGGCGGTGGAGGCGAGCCCGCTGCAGGCTGAGATTGAGGCGCTGTTACCCGGCTCCCAGTGTGGTCAGTGTGGTTATCCCGGCTGTACTCCAGCGGCGGCGGCACTGGCTAACGGGGAGGCGGTCGTCACTCTCTGTCCTCCCGGGGGCAAAGCGCTGGCCAGCGCGCTGGCAGAGAAGCTCGGCGTTACGGTGGATCTCTCTGGGGTAACGGATAAAGCACCGATGGTTGCCTATGTGCATGAACAGCTCTGTATCGGCTGTACCAAGTGTCTTAAGCGTTGTCCTACCGACGCAATTCTCGGTGGCCCGAAGATGATTCACGCGGTCTTTGCCGATGCCTGCACCGGTTGTGAGAAGTGTTGCGATGTCTGTCCTACTGAGTGTATCGAGATGCGAACGTTGCCGACAACGCTGCAAACCTGGTACTGGTCGTTGCCGGAGGTGGCCTGATGCGCAATCTTATACGGCGAATGGTTGGCACGCCTGCTGGCGCGCTGTTTGGTATTCGTGGGGGGGTTCACCCCGAAGATCGTAAAGCACTGGCGGCCACGGCGGCGATTACCGATCTTCCCTTGCCGCCGCTACTCCATATTCCGTTACAGCAACATATTGGCGCGCCGGCACAGCCGCTAGTACAGCGCGGTGAAGTCGTTAGCAAGGGGCAACTTCTGGCGCGCAGTCAGGGGCTGATCTCCGCTGCGGTTCATGCCCCGACATCGGGACGAATTATCGGGATTGGCGGTTATCCGGCGCACCACCCTTCGGGGTTACTGGTACGCAGCATCACTCTGCAACCCGATGGCAGCGATTGCTGGGGCGAGTTGCCAGCGCCGCTGGTGGGTGATCCCGTGACGTTATCGCCTGAAGAGATTGCCGCCCGCGTCGCTGCGGCGGGGATTGTCGGTATGGGTGGCGCCACCTTTCCCTCCGTCGTTAAGCTAAATTTACGCCAGCGCTATGCGTTGCATACTTTGGTGATTAACGGGGCCGAGTGCGAACCCTACCTCACCTGCGATGATCGCCTGATGCAGGAGCGCCCTGTCGATCTGCTTGATGGGGTGCGGTTAATGGCACGGGCACTAGAGGTCGGGCAGGTGATTATTGCCATTGAAAATAATAAGCCGGCGGCACAGGCAGCCCTACGCAACGTCGCAGCGGGGGACCCCTGGATAACCGTGGTCGGTTTGCCGGCGAGTTATCCGATGGGTTCAGAGAAGCATTTGGTGCAAACTTTATGCGGTAGGGAGACGCCAGCGCGCGGATTAACCGCAGATCTTGGTTATGTGGTGCATAACGTCGCCACTGCGCTGGCGGTGCATGAGGCGATCCGCTATGGCTGGCCCTTAATCTCCCGAATCGTGACGGTTAGCGGCGCGGCGATTAGCCGCCCGCAGAATCTGCGGGTACTCATCGGGACACCGTTAACCCATCTGGTGGATGCCTGTGGCGGCTTTAGTCAATCCCCCGAACTGCTGATTAGTGGCGGGCCGATGATGGGGCAGCCGCTGCCGAGTCTGCGGGTGCCGTTGGTCAAGGGGAGTAACGGGCTGTTGGCGTTAAGTCGTGACGAGATGAACGCGACTGAGGCGATGCCCTGTATTCGTTGTGCCCGTTGTGTCGAGGTCTGCCCCTGTGGTCTGTTGCCGCTGCAGATGGCAGCGACGATTCGCGTCGGTCACCCAGATGCGGCGGTGGGGCTGGGGCTGCTTGACTGTATTGCCTGCGGTGCCTGTGCCTATATCTGTCCGGCGCGAATACCGTTAACCCGTTATTTTAACTTTGCCAAGGGTGAGTTAACTGCACGTCAGCGTGACAAGCATAAGCAGCAGGAGACTAAACGTCTCGCCTTGGCGCATCAGCAGCGTATCGAGGCGCTGCAAAAGGCAAAGCGTGAGGCATTGGCTAAACGCAAACGTGAGATGGCGGCAGCAGCGGAGGCGGTGGTATGAAGCAGGTCACCTTACTGGAGAGTGGTTCACTGCTTGCTGACGGGCGGCAGCCTGCTGCCCCCTATCTGCATGCGCCGGCGACGATTGCGGTGATGATGCGTTGGGTCATGCTGGCACTGATTCCGGCAACACTCCTGGGTTTTTATCAGTTTGGTTGGCCGGCGATTCTGCTTTTTCTGGTGACCGTGGGCAGCGCCCTGCTTGCCGAGGCGGTTGCGCTGGCGCTTGCAGGTAAGCCGTTGCGTCTAACTCTGCAGGATGGATCGGCGCTGTTGTGTGGCTGGCTGCTGGCGTTAACCCTGCCTCCTTGGGCACCGTGGTGGATTGGGGTGTTGGGGGCGTTTCTCGCGATTATTGTCGCTAAACAGGTCTTTGGCGGCATTGGCCAGAATCTCTTTAATCCGGCGATGGTGGCGCGTGTTGCGCTGCTTATCTCATTTCCTCTGGAGATGACGCTCTTTACCGCACCGCAACCGCTCTTCTCTGCAACCGCACCAGATTTTCTTCAGTCTCTGGGGATCACCTTTGCCGGAGCGAGCGTTGATGCCTATACCGGTGCGACACTGCTTGGCCATCTTAAAACTGAGCTGGCGCGGGGTGTTGCTGTTAGTGAGTTACTGCCCCAAGGGGTGTCGTGGTGGCAGTTTGGCATGGGTGCCGAGAGTGGGAGTCTGGGGGAGACTTCGGCGCTGCTACTGTTGTTGGGTGGTCTGTTGCTGCTCTACAAACGGATCATTTCATGGGTCATCCCGCTGGCATTGCTGGTGGGTGTGACACTGCCGGCACTGCTGGCGTATCTGCTGGATGCCGAACGTTTTCTCAGCCCGTTGACCCACCTACTCTCGGGGGGGGTGATGTTAACCGCCTTCTTTATTGCGACAGATCCGGTCACCTCTCCGGTGACGCGGCGCGGTCAGATCCTCTTCGCCTTTGGTTGTGGTCTGCTGCTCTGGATCATTCGTACCTTTGCCGGCTATCCCGAGGGGGCAGCGTTTGCGGTGCTATTAATGAACGCCTTTACGCCGCTTATTGATCACTATTTAAAGCCGCGCATCTATGGCCGTGATCGTCACGGTGAACCCCTGCGTTACGCCGCTGGTGGCGAGCCGTAATGGGCACGGTTACCGAACCCAGCTATCGTAAGCGCGTTGGTTATCAGGCGATGCTGCTGGGAAGTTTTTCAGCGCTGGCGACCGTCATGCTAGTCTCGGGGGATTTAGCCACGCATCAGGAGATTGCCGACAGGAAGCGTGAAGATCTGCTGCTTAATTTAAGTGAGGTGCTGCCCGCCGCCTACTACGACAATGATCTGTTGCAACAGCCCCTGCAGATCCCGAATGCGGGCGGGGCGTCGCAGCTGGTTTATCGGGGGACTCAGGCGGGTGCTGTTTCGGCGCTTGCCTATGAACGTTCAGGCAGCGGTTATTCAGGAGAGATCCGCATTCTTTTGGGATTGACGGCTGATGGCACCATTCTCGGCGTGCGCGTCTTGTCCCATAGCGAGACGCCGGGGCTGGGTGACAAGATTGAGGTTGCGCGTGACGCCTGGATTACCCGGTTTAACGGCCTGTCACTGGGTAATCCGCCACCGGAGCAGTGGAAGGTTAAGAAGGATGGTGGCCGCTTTGACGCCTTTAGTGGCGCCACGATCACCCCGCGGGCGGTGGTGCTGGCGATTAAGGAGGGGCTGCTCTTTTACCAGCAGCAGCGGGATCAACTGTTAGCGGTAACGCCCGTGGCGGTTACCCAAAGCGGAGAGTAACTATGTCAGTCAGTTATCGTCGTATTATTCGTGATGGGCTGTGGGATAACAACATCATTCTGGTGCAGGCGTTAGCGCTCTGTCCGCTGTTGGCGGTGACCGGATCGGCTACCAACGGTCTTGGCATGGGGCTGGCCACCACGGTGGTGATGGCGGCATCTGCGGTGGCGATTGCCCTGCTGCGGGGGATTATCACCCCCCAGATCCGCATTCCGGTGTTTATTTTGATTATTGCAACGCTGGTGACTCTGGTTGATATGATGATGAACGCGAGAATGCACGATCTACATAAGGTGTTAGGGCTCTTTATTCCGCTGATCGTCACCAACTGCGCTATTTTGGGACGTGCCGAGGCGTTTGCTTCACGCCAGCCGGTACTCCCTGCACTGCTGGATGGGGTGATGATGGGGCTAGGCTTTACCCTGGCGCTGGTGCTGCTGGGTGCGGTGCGGGAGATTCTTGGTAGTGGCATGCTCTTTGCCAACGCCGCCCTGCTGCTGGGGAGTTGGGCAAAGGAGATGGAGTTGGTGGTTATCCCCGACTATAAGGGGTTTTTGCTGATTATCTTGCCGCCTGGAGGCTTTTTGGTTCTTGGTTTTCTGCTGGCTGGCAAACGTCTGCTTGATGGTTATCTTAGTCGGCGGCGGGAGGCTAATCTGGTGTTAGCCGACGTTGTGACAGGATAAGACAATGCATATTGGTGTCGCCTATGCAGATCGTTTTAAGCAGGTGTGGCTTACCTTTGAGATTGCCAATGGCAGTACGGTAGCGATGGCGATCGAGCAATCAGGTATTTTGCAGCAGTTTGATGATATCGATCTAACCCGGCAGCGAGTCGGTATTTTTGGCAAAATCACTAAACTCGATGCCACCGTTAATGAGGGGGATCGGGTCGAAATCTATCGCGATATTACCGCCGATCCAGAGAGTGTTGAACGCCGCGATGAGCCGCGTGACGCAGATGACTGATGATCTTTGCCGGCGGGCTCTTTTTTTTTATACCCAAAATCATTGGAAATGATGGAAGGCGGCAAAGTCGCGAATCCCCATGAGCTTAGTAAACCTAAGTGATTGGGGTGAGCGACTGCAGCCAACGAACCAGCATTTTCAAGGATGACGGGTATAATCACTTTTTCTCACTGCCCTAATAGGGCTCATCCTGACGCAGCTAACGCGCTTGGTATCCTCTTGCAGCAGGGCAGATCTCTCTGTATCTGTTTAGCGTCATCGTTTTAATCAGCCGTTGCGGTAGCAAAAATGGTTGGAAGCTGTTGCTTGCGGCTGTCAGGCGGTGGTAATGTAACCCATCGTTAATCGCAACCTGAGGATAAGACGCATGGCAATCGGTGATAAGGGTTGGTTTCGTAGGGTATTTATGGTTATTGCGCCACGGCTGCTGCTAGGAGGTGTGCTGACGGGAGCGCTATCGATGTCGGTTTTGGCTTCCGATATGGCTGAGTACCATAAGCATGAGCTGGAGAAGGCGATGCAGTTAAAGCCGGATATCGAGCATGGCAAGCAGGTTTTTAAAACCTGTAGCCTCTGTCATAGTGATGATGGCTGGGGCATGGTGCAGGGTATTGGTCGCATGAAGCCCAACGGCTACTACCCGCAGCTCGCGGGGCAACACCCCAATGTCGTTATTAAACAGCTCTCCGATATTCGTGAAGGCAACCGTGATAACCCGACGATGTACCCCTTTACGCTGGATAAATATGTGGGTGGCCCGCAGGGTGTTGCCGACGTGACCGCTTATATCGCCACGCTTAAAAGAAATCCTGACAATGAGAAGGGCTTTGGCCGCGATCTGGCTTACGGTGAACGCCTCTATAAAGATAACTGTGTCGAGTGTCATGGTGAGTATGGCGAGGGGAGTAACGAGAAGTTCCATCCCCGCATTCAGGGTCAGAACTATACCTACCTGTTGCGTCAGATGCAGTGGATTCGCGATGGTAAACGGCGTAATGCCAATGAGAAGATGGTGCGGCAGATTCATAACTTTACCCACCGCGATATTCAGGCAGTGATTGATTATGTCTCGCGGTTGCCTGATCCACCGAAGGATATCGTATTTTGATGAGCGACAAGTCTAAAGCAGAGGGAGAGTGAGATAATGATGAGACTTCAGCGTCATTTTGTTGTGGCGTTACTGGTATCGCTGTTTTGCGGCAACGCGCTGGCTGCCGCTGTGTTAAACGACAGGGATAAAGCACTGTTGGATGCGGCGGCAAAGGGGAATATTGCCGAGGCAACCCGTCTGCTCGAGGAGGGCGCCAACCCCAATGCGCGTGGCGATTTTGACTACTTCCCGCTGCTCTATGCCGCAGAGGATAATAATCAGCGCCTCTGTCAGCTACTGCTTGAGCATGGTGCAACGGCAACACAAAAGACTGCCAATGGTTATGATGCACTGATTGCCGCCGCTGAGCAGGGGAGCATGCAGCTGACCTCGCTACTATTGCAGCATGGTGCCGACCCTCAAACCAAAACGCGTAACGGTGAGGATGCCTTTACCTACGCGGTACGCTCAGGCTTTGAGGATGTGCTGTCGATGCTGCTCAGTTATGGTGCCAGTATTAATACTGCGGATAAGGATGGTAATACAGCGTTAATGACTGCGATCATTCACAATCAGTACCATATTGCCAAAATGCTGGTGTTAGGCGATGCTGCGGTTAATATTGAAAATGCCCAGGGCATTACTCCGCTAATGCTCGCTGCCGAGCGCAATGATACGGCTTTTACCGAGCTTCTGTTGTCGCGTCAGGGGGATGTGACCATGGCCGACCCTGCTGGTGCAACGCCACTGCATATTGCCGCAGCGGCAGGTAATGCGCGGGTGGTGGAACTATTATTACAGCATCAGGCGGAGGTTAACCGGGTGGATGCCGAGGGGTGGACACCATTAATGAGTGCTGCTTTTGCGGGTCAGAGTGAGGTGGTGCAGCTGCTGATGCAGCATGGCGCTAACGTTGAAATTAAGAATCGACAGGGTCAGACAGCGCTGGAGCTGGCACGCCATGCCTCCCGTAAATCTAAAAAGGTTAACCATGGTGAAGTGATGTCGGTTTTACAAAAGAGTCCACGGTAATCGCTTTCGCTAACGATTTTAGGGATACAATGGGTTATCTGGCGCTCTCTCTGTCGACATCTTTATTGGTTTGCAACGTCAGTTAACCGCCCATAGGAAGTGATGATGATTCGTACTATAAAATTGCCTGACTGGCCACTGCTACTGCTGTTGACACTCTGTGTACACCTGCCGGTAGCGCAGGCCTATAATTCTGAACATCTGCAACAGTTGTTGCGTGAGGGAAAATGCAACAGTTGTGACTTGCGTGGTGCCGATCTCTCGCGCCAGCGCATGGCTGAGTATGATCTTAGCCGCAGTGATCTGCGTGATGCCAATTTAAGTTACGCAATTCTTTATCAGGCGAACATGCACCGTGTTGACCTTCGCGGCGCAAATTTAACCGAGTCCAGTTTGGGTGGTGCGCAATTAACCGAGGCTAATTTATCTGGTGTGGTCTGGTCGCAGGCGCGTTTACGCGGCGCTAATCTGACCGATGCCAATCTCTCTCAGGCGCTATTGGCGCAGGCTAACCTGACTAACGCCAATCTGCAGGGGGCTAATCTCTCTAAAATTGGCTTTAACAAGGCTAATTTGAGTCAGGCCAATGTTGACGGAGCCGATCTGAGTGAAGCGGATTTAACCGATATTATTGCCCGAGGAGTCAGTTTTAGTCAGGTCAAGGCGCTGGGCGGCGCAATTTTTAATGGTGCCGATCTTGATAATGCCAAGTTTGTCGGGCAAACCCTGAAACAGGTGGCGATGCAGCGACTGATTTGCAGTCAGTGTGATTTCTCGGCGACGACGCTGGTGGATGTCGATTTTAGCGAAAGTGAGTTAATGCGCGCCAATTTTTCGGGGGCAAAATTTACCAGTGTTAATTTCAGTAATGCAGATTTAAGCCGTGCGAATCTTGAGGAGACCGATCTGAAACAGACGCAGCTCATTGGCAGCCGACTGAGCGGAAATTTTAGCGGTCGGGATTTTTCGGGTTTGAATTTAACCGGTATTCGTCTTGCTGGGGCTAATTTTAAGGATGTTAACTTTAGCAAAAGTTTGCTGAAGTTTGCCGATCTGTCGCGCTGTAATCTTTATGGTGTTAATTTTAGCGGCGCTGATTTAAGTAACGCCTCACTGCGCGAGGCGAATTTGCGTGATGCCAACCTGACCGATACCAATCTCGATAGTGCGGTGTTGACGGATGCCAAGGGGTACACGCCAGCCGAGCAGGTTAAGGCAGAGCTGCAAGAGCCACCACGAGCGCAATAGGGGCGGCGTCTGTGGCTCCTGATGGTTGTCGGGGGAGGTGTTAAATATCGTTTTGCAAGTACCTAATCGTTTACTGAGGATAAGCAAATGGCCGGATTATTAAGACCCAGAAGAGGTCAGTGGTATCGCGACGATAGTGACCAATATTTTGAGGTGGTTGCGGTTGATGAGGATGAGGCGCTCATCGAAATTCAATACTTTGATGGTGCTGTCGAGGAGGTCGATTTTGACAGCTGGAATCAGTTGGGTATTGTCGAGTCTGCCGCGCCGGAGGATTGGTCCGGCCCCTTTGATGATCTCGAACGTGATGACTTTGGTGATACCGAGTTAATTCGTCACAGCAGCAATCTGGATGACGAACTCGATAATATGGATTAGCAAGGCTGCGCCGCTGCCACCCCGTTAGTTGTACGGAGTGGCAGCGTAGCCTTTGCGGTTATCAGACTTTAGGCAGATGGTGCAGTGCAGCGGCAATCGCCTCTGCGGGATAGTCAAAATCTTCCAGCTTACCGGCGAGGTAGGCGTCGTAGGAGCCCATATCGAAGTGGCCGTGACCGGAAAGGTTAAAGAACAGGGTCTTGGGTTCACCACTCTCTTTGCAACGTAACGCCTCATCAATGACGGCACGAATGGCGTGGTTCGACTCCGGAGCCGGAATAATGCCCTCACTGCGGGCGAATTGAATACCCGCATCAAAGGTCGCCAGTTGCGGGACGGTAATCGCCTCAATCAACCCCTCATTGTAGAGTTGTGAAACCAGCGGCGAGTCGCCGTGGTAACGCAGACCGCCGGCATGAATGCCGGGGGGGACAAACTCATGTCCTAAGGTGTACATCATCATCAGCGGGGTCATGCCGATGGCGTCACCAAAATCGTAGGCAAAGTGACCACGGGTAAGCGTCGGGCAGGAGGCGGGCTCAACGGCCACCAGTCGCACCTCTTTACCGTTGGCCTTATCGGCGAGGAAGGGGAAAGCGACCCCACCAAAATTAGAGCCACCACCGCAGGGTGCAAAAATCATGTCGGGGTAGTCACCGACTTTGGCAAACTGCTGCTTTGCTTCAAGACCAATCACCGTCTGGTGCAGCAGTACATGGTTAAGCACCGAACCGAGGGCGTAGTTGGTATCACTGCGGCTGGCGGCCTCCTCTACTGCCTCGGAAATGGCGATACCGAGGGATCCCGGTGAGTTGGCGTCTTCAGCAAGAATTTTGCGCCCGGCTTCGGTCTGATCACTCGGACTGGCTATTACCGTCGCGCCCCAGGTCTGCATCATTGAGCGGCGGAAAGGTTTTTGGTCATAGCTCACCTTCACCATGTAAACCTTCACTTCAATACCAAACATCTGCCCGACCAGTGCCAGTGAAGAGCCCCACTGTCCGGCACCGGTTTCGGTGGTCAGACGGCGAATACCCGCTTCACGGTTATAGTAGGCCTGCGGTACGGCGGTATTGGGTTTGTGTGAACCCGCAGGGCTAACGCCTTCATATTTATAGTAGATTTTTGCAGGTGTTCCGAGCGCTGCCTCAAGACGCGTGGCGCGAATGAGCGGGCTGGGTCGCCATAGTTTGTAAATCTCGCGTACCTCATCCGGGATCTCAACCCAGCGCTCACGGGAGACCTCCTGCATAATCAGTGCTTCAGGGAAGATTGCGCCAAGGGCATCCGGGGTGATTGGGCTGCCATCAGGCGCCAGGACCGGATAGGGGGGGTTAGGCATATCGGCAACCACGTTGTACCAGTGGGTTGGGATCTCGCTCTCTTCAAGATAGATCTTTTTATCACTCATCAGTCTTTTCTCCATCGTTTCAGTTAGGGTTAGTGAAGTTTTTTGTAGTGAATGCGGTGGGGTTGATCCGCTTCGGCACCCAGTCGCTGCCGCCGATCAGCCTCATAGTCGCCGTAGTTACCTTCAAACCAGGTGACCTGAGACTCCCCTTCAAAGGCAAGAATATGGGTGGCTATGCGGTCGAGGAACCAACGGTCGTGGGAGATCACTACGACACAGCCGGGAAACTCAAGAATCGCCTCCTCGAGTGCGCGTAGCGTCTCGACATCAAGGTCATTGGTCGGTTCGTCCAGCAGCAGCAGGTTGCCACCCTTGCGCAGTAGTTTAGCAAGGTGGAGACGATTGCGCTCGCCACCGGAGAGATCCTTAACCCGTTTCTGCTGGTCGGTCCCTTTAAAGTTAAAGCGACCGATGTAGGATCGTGAGCTGGTTTCATAACTGCCGACAGTAATATGGTCAAGGCCATCGGAGACCTCCTCCCAGACTGTCTTACTGCCATCAAGGTGGTCACGGCTCTGATCGACATAGGCAAGCTCTACCGTTTCGCCGATGCGCAGCTCGCCGCCATCGGGTCTCTCCTCACCGGCAAGCATTCTGAACAGGGTTGTTTTACCTGCACCGTTAGGGCCGATAACGCCGACAATGCCACCGCGTGGCAGATTGAAGTTAAGATTTTCGATAAGGGTGCGATCGGCAAAACTTTTGCACAGCCCTTTGGCTTCGACCACCAGATCACCGAGGCGCGGCCCTGGGGGAATATAGAGATCGTTCGTCTCATTACGCTGCTGATAGCTGGTCGATTGCAGCTCCTCAAAGCGTGCCAGACGTGATTTCGATTTGGCGTGGCGCCCTTTGGGGTTGGTGCGCACCCACTCCAACTCCTGTTTCATCGCTTTCATTCGGGCGCTCTCCTGCTTCGACTCGGTCTCTAAACGTGCCTCTTTCTGCTCCAGCCAAGAGGAGTAGTTACCCTCCCAAGGGATGCCGTAGCCACGATCAAGCTCAAGAATCCAACCTGCTACATTATCGAGAAAGTAACGGTCGTGGGTGATGGCGACCACGGTCCCTTTATAATCATGAAGAAAGCGTTCTAACCAAGCGACCGATTCGGCATCAAGATGGTTGGTTGGCTCATCAAGCAGCAGCATATCAGGGCGTGACAGCAGCAGACGGCAGAGCGCTACGCGACGGCGTTCACCACCGGAGAGTTTGGTCACATCGGCATCCCATGGGGGCAGACGCAGGGCATCTGCGGCGATCTCCATGGTTCGTTCGAGGCTGTGACCATCCATTGACTGCAACAGATTTTCCAAATCGGCCTGACGTGCGGCAAGGGCATCAAAGTCGGCATCAGGTTCAGCATAGGCGGCGTAAACTTGATCGAGTTCAGCTTGCGCTTCGGTAATGGCGACAAGCGCCTCCTCGACATTACCACGCACATCTTTTTGCGCATCAAGTTGCGGCTCCTGGGGAAGGTAGCCGATTTTAATTCCATTTTGTGGTCTTGCCTCGCCCTCAATCTCAGTGTCAATGCCAGCCATAATGCGCAGCAGTGTTGATTTACCGGAACCATTAAGACCAAGGACGCCAATTTTGGCACCGGGGAAGAAGGAGAGGGAGATGTTTTTCAGGATTTCTCGTTTTGGCGGTACAATTTTGCCAACACGGTTCATGGTATAGATATACTGTGCCATTCTGTTCGGGTCTCTTCTTGGTTAATAATGGGTGAGGTACGCCTAGGAGGGCGCGTAAAGGGTATATACCCTTTCTACTTGAAATTGCAGGGTCGTTGCACCAAAGGCCAGGCTGCGCACGCGCAGTCGCTCACCCCAATCACATAGTTAATCTATGCTCATGGGGATTCGCGCCTTTGCCGCCTACCTGCATTTCCAAGTAGTTTGGGTATAGTTTACGCTCCTTAGC
>JADGBN010000032.1 GCA_015231435.1 Gammaproteobacteria bacterium | reverse complement strand
CACTACCGTTATCTGTCAATCATGCCTTAAGCGCCGCAGGGGTGCAAGTTTGCCAACAACCCCGTATTTTCAAGGATGACCGGGATAAAGCGCAAAACTGCCATAGCCCACCACCCGCTGATAGTCACCACTACTGCGCGAGGAGTTACATAGTTCCAACTGCTCAACGCGCCACTGCCGCTCTCTTGCAAAGGTTAACAGCGCAGCCAGCGGGCGAATACCGCAGGCATCTCCCTGATGCAGCGCTTCCGGATGACGTTGAGTGATCGCCGTTGCGGTGGCGCTGTCACGTTCAGTGGCGCTGTCGGCATTAAGAAAATGGCTTAAATCGGTGCTGACGACAACAAGCAGTGCCGCAGTGGGGGTCCATAGTGCTTCGATAACTGCGCTAATCTCAGCCGTAGCGGCCGTGCCAACCAGTAGCGGTATTAGCCGTCCCTGCGGCAGCAGTTGCTGTAAAAAAGGGATCTGCACCTCAAGACTGTGCTCCTCCTGATGCGCGAGATCAAAGGGGCGAACTAATCCTTGTTGCTGCAGATAATCGACGGCCTGCCGATCGACGGGATAGTTACCTAGGGGAGTTTGCCAATCGTGATGAGTGCTACTGGCGATGCCCTTAAAGGCGACCCGATGCGCTGGCCCGAGAAGCAGGATCTGCTGCCACTGCTGCGCAAATCCAGCCAGTTGCTGATAGGCCAACGCGGCTGTTGCACCACTGTAGCGATAACCCGCGTGGGGCACAATAAGGGCAGTAGGGGGGGTGGCGGGCTGACTCTGTTCTTGCGCCAATAGCGCATTAAGCTGCTGGCGCAGCGCATCGGCGACGCCAGGATAGAATTGACCGGCAACCGCAGCGGGGCGGACACTATTTGGCACCGCAATCAGGGCGGCGTACAGGCGTAGCTTGCCGCAAGGGCGACACGCTGCTCATAGGCTTTGCGGGAGATGGCGACATCTTCAAGAAAATAGGGGAGTTCGGCGAGTTGCAGCGCCTGGGGGCCATCCACCAGTGCGCATTCGGGGTGAGGATGAAAATCGACAAGAATCATATTTGCCCCGGCAATCACCCCCTGGGCGGTGACATGTATCGCATCCATAATGCCATCGGGCGCACTTTCACGACTGCCGACGGAGTGGGATGGATCAATGCAGACCGGCATGCGCGTCAGCCGCTTAAGCACCGGAATATGGGCGAAATCGACAAAGTTGCGGTGCGGATCGCCCATATTGGTCTTCATGCCGCGCAGGCCAAAGACGACGCGACTGTTGCCTTCACTGGCAAGATACTCAGCGGCGTTAAGGGACTCCTCAAGGGTAATGCCAAAGCCGCGCTTGAGCAGCACCGGAAACTTGTTCTGGCGTCCTACCGCTTTAAGCAGTTCAAAGTTCTGGGTATTGCGGGTGCCGATTTGTAACATAATACCGGTGGGTTCACCGGCAGTGGCAAGTGCTTGATTAATCTCATCAACATGTTTTTCGTGGGTGACCTCCATGGCGATGACACGAATGCCATATTTCCCTGCCAGTTCAAAAACATAGGGGAGACAGTCGGCGCCATGCCCCTGAAAGGAGTAGGGGTTGGTACGTGGTTTATAGGCACCCATGCGGGTACACTGCAGATGATGATCACGACAGGCACGCATCATCAGTTCAACATCGTCGCGGGTATTCACGGCACAGAGACCGGCAAAAACATTGAGATTATCCTGACCAAAACGGATGCCGTTGTAGTCAAATCCGCCAGCACGCAGATCATCATGGTGACGTCCAAGAATACGGTACTCGCGGGAGATGCGCACCACACGTTCGACGCCCGGGGTATTTCTTAAAATCTCGCTGTCAACGGATGCGGTATCACCGACAAGATAGATTTCGGTTAACGTCTGTTGCGCACCAACGACCTCATGAACTTTAGCTTCAATATTATGTAGTTGCGCGATAACATGAAGAATCGACTGGAACTCTGGAGTGTGGCGGGTGACATGGGGTTGTAAGATGACAATCATGCGTAACGGTTTCCTATCGGGAGGGTTCGGAGTGCACTGTTGCAGGAACGCTGTGAATCACATACGCCCCTTCAAAATAGACAGTAAAATTAGGGTAGTACCAGCGACTAATGGGTGGATCGCCAATCGCCGGCGCGCTCTTTTGCGGTTCGCCCAACTGCCGTAACACCGTGCGTTGGTGCGCGCCACGGGGTGGCATGGTTAGGTTGGTTAGCAAAGGTTCAGTGGCGGGAAGGGTAAGAATATCGGCCTGTAGCGGCGCGATAAACGCTATACCGAACCATAGCGCGACCAGTCGCAGGCGACAGGTTAGAGAGTGTATATTAGGTCTCATCAGGGGGCTCCATCATCGGTGGCGAACATAACTGGGGTAATATACGCAGTTCCACGGCTAAATAACAAGGTACTCAGCTAATTATGGCAGACAATACGGCTTGTGATCTCTTCTCTCACCGCCCTTACTGGGCGAAGCGTCTGCTGCCGGTTGCCATTTTGCCGCGTAGCCGCAGTGAAATGGAGCGTTACGGCTGGGACGCCTGCGATGTCATCATTGTGACTGGCGATGCCTATGTTGATCTGCCGAGTTTTGGTATGGCGCTTATTGGCAGACTGCTGGAGGCGCAGGGCTTTCGGGTCGGAATTATTGATCAACCCGACTGGCAGAGCGCCGAACCCTTTACCGTACTTGGTGCCCCGACGCTCTTTTTTGGTGTCACCGCCGGTAATATGGATTCGATGGTCAATCGCTATACCGCAGATGGTCGGATGCGCTCGGATGATGCCTACACCCCCGGTGGTGAGGGGGGCAAGCGCCCAGATCGTTCGGTTGTCGTCTATAGCCAACGCTGTCGTGAAGCTTATAAGGGGGTGCCGATTGTCATTGGCGGTATTGAAGCGAGCCTGCGCCGCCTCGCCCACTACGACTACTGGTCTGATACTGTGCGCCGCTCTATTCTTCTTGATGCGCGTGCCGACATTCTGCTTTACGGCAATGCCGAGCGCGCCGTTGTCGAACTTGCGCACCGTCTCGCACGCGGTGAACCCATAGCCGAAATCCGCGATCTGCGTGGCACTGCTTTTTTGCTTAAACCCTGCGAATCACTGCCGCAGTGGCAAGAGCTAAATGCCACTGTCGCTGGCGTTGAGCCGCACCTTGCCCCGGGGCAGAACAGCAAGGGGGCACGGCAAAATCAGGTTGTCCGCCTACCTGCCTATGAGCAGTTACGCGGGGATAAACTGCTCTATGCCCACGCCTCACGCCATTTTCACCTAGAGACCAATCCGGGCAATGCTCGGCCGCTGGTGCAACGTCACGGTGAACGTGATCTTTGGGTCAACCCGCCACCGATCCCGCTCAGTAGTGCTGAACTGGATCGTCTCTACGAGCTGCCCTATAGCCGTAAGCCCCATCCCGATTATCATGCCAGCAGCTTACCCGCCTATGAGATGATCCGTTTTTCGATTAATATCATGCGCGGCTGTTTTGGCGGCTGTACCTTCTGTTCGATTACCGAACATGAGGGGCGGATTATTCAAAGCCGCTCGCAGGCTTCGGTGCTGCGTGAAATTGCGACGATTCGTGACGAATCCCCTGACTTTCACGGCCATATCTCTGATCTTGGCGGCCCCACCGCCAATATGTATCAGCTGCGTTGTCAGGATGCCGCTATTGAGGCCGCCTGTCGCCGTCTTAGCTGCGTCTATCCCGAGATCTGCCCCCACATGGGAACCGATCATCAACCCCTGATTGATCTCTATCGCAGCGCCCGTCAACTACCCGGCATAAAACGCATCTTTATCGCCTCTGGATTACGCTATGATCTGGCGCTGCGCACGCCGGAGTATATTAAAGAGCTGGTGACGCATCACGTCGGCGGTTATCTTAAGGTCGCCCCTGAACATACCGAACCTGCAGCCCTCGGCGCGATGATGAAACCCGCAATTGCCATTTACGATGAGTTTCAGCGCCAGTTTGACCGTTACTCCCGCGCCGCAGGTAAGGAGCAGTATCTAATTCCCTATTTTATTAGCGCCCACCCGGGCAGCCGTGATGCGGATATGGTGAACCTCGCCTTATGGTTAAAACAGCGCAAACTGCGTCTTGATCAGGTGCAGAATTTTCTTCCGACGCCGATGGCGCTGGCGACCACCATGTACCACACCGGCCTCTCTCCGCTGCGGCGGGTCACCGCCGATGGCGCGGCCATTAGCGTCGCCCGTGGTGGTCGTCAACGCCGTGCCCATAAAGCGCTTCTGCGTTATCATGATCCGGCGAACTGGCCGATTATTCGGCAACTGCTGCAGGAGATTGGCCGTGCAGATCTCATTGGTAGTGGCGACAAAGCACTGGTGCCAGCGGAGAAATATCCGCTTAAACGGGCAGCTTCGGCGCACAACAGCGTGGTGAAAAAGAGCCGTAAAACAGCGCGCTATGCGCCACGAAAAAGAGATTAACCATACTTAGGTGGAATTTTAAGGAGTCTTCAGATGTTTCGGCAGTGGGTGATTAAATACCTTTGGTCATGGCGTTATCTGATGTTCGTTTTAACCGCAGGAAACGCTTCGTTCGCAACGGCTGAGACGGTGCATGTTGCCGTCGCCGCCAACTTCACCGCAGTGATGCAGGAGATCGTAACGCAGTTTGAGCAGGCGACTGGACACAAAGCGATGGTGAGCTTTGGCTCTACAGGCAAGCTCTATGCGCAAATTCAGCATGGCGCGCCTTTTGGGCTCTTTCTTGCCGCAGATGCGCAACATGCCGAACGATTAGAGCGAGAGGGGCTGGTCGTAGCCGACTCCCGCTTTACCTATGCGATCGGCAAGTTGCTGTTATGGAGCCCCGATCCAGATCTTATCGATGCAGAGGGGCGCGTGCTAAGCAGTGACAGAGTGACGCGGCTTGCCATCGCCAACCCAAAAAGCGCACCCTACGGCACTGCGGCGCAACAGGCACTGACACAACTGGGGCTGTGGGACGCAATGCAGGGGCGGCTTATTCAGGGCGACAGCATTAGTCAGACCTATCAATATGTTGCCAGCGGTAATGTCCCCCTCGGTTTAATCGCCCTGGCACAGGTTGCACTGCTGCCTGCCGCCAGCGCCGGTTCACAATGGCTGGTACCGGCAGCGCTCTACGCCCCGCTTAGGCAGCAGGTGGTATTACTTAAAAGTGCGCAAAAGAACAGCGCGGCGCAGGCGCTGCACCAGTGGCTGCAAGGTGAGGCTGCCCGCACCCTAATCCTGCGCTACGGTTATGCGCTGGAGTCGCAGATAGCAAGGTAACCTATGGACTATACCCCCGTTTGGCTCACCCTGAAACTGGCGAGTGTCACCACCCTATTGTTGCTAATTATCGGCGCGCCGCTTGCCTGGTGGTTGGCGCGTACCCGCTGCTGGTGCCGTCACGCGATAAGCGCCGTGGTAGCGCTGCCGCTGGTACTGCCGCCGACGGTATTGGGCTTTTATCTGCTCATTGCCCTCGGTATTCACGGGCCCTTGGGCGAACTTGCTACTTATTTCGGCGGACAACCGCTCGCCTTTACTTTTACTGGATTAGTGATCGGCTCGGTGATCTACTCGATGCCCTTTATGATTCAACCGCTACAAAATGCCTTTGAGGCGATTGGTGATCGCCCCCTGGAGGTCGCAGCCACCCTGCGTGCCTCGCCCTGGGATACTTTTTTCACGGTGGTGCTGCCCCTCGCACGTCCGGGTCTGTTGGCGGGTGCGACACTCAGTTTTGCCCATACTGTGGGTGAGTTCGGGGTTATTCTGATGATAGGCGGTAGTATTCCCGGAGAGACCAAGGTGCTCTCCGTCGCCATCTACGATCATGTCGAAATGTTGGAGTATGAACAGGCGCACATTCTCTCCGCAGGTATGCTTCTCTTCTCCTTTACGGTGCTGCTGGTGATGCAGCTGTTGCATCGGCGGCTGCAAAGGGTGGGGTTATGAGTGAGATCGCTATCCGCTTTCACCTGCCACTGAGTGAATTTTCTCTTGAGGTTAATCTCGCTTTCCCCGTGCAGGGGGTGACCGCAATCTTTGGTAGCTCTGGCTCAGGAAAAACCACACTGCTGCGCTGCATTGCCGGACTTGAACAGCCACCCGCTGGCTACTGTCGGATGGATGGCGAACTCTGGCAGGAGTCAGCGCAGGGCGTGTTTATCCCCACCCACCAGCGCTCTTTAGGGTATGTATTTCAGGAGGCGAGTCTTTTTGCGCACCTTACCGTTGCTGAAAATCTCCGTTTTGGCTGGCGGCGAACCCCCGTTCACGAGCGTAAAATTGAAATAGATCAAGTTATTGGGCTATTGGGTATTGAACCGCTGCTGCGCCGCTCGCCGGCACGACTCTCCGGGGGAGAGCGCCAGCGGGTGGCGATAGCCCGAGCGCTGTTAACCACACCCCGGCTACTGCTGATGGATGAGCCCTTATCAGCACTGGACAGCGCCAGCAAAGCGGAAATATTGCCTTTTCTTGAGCGTCTCCATGATGAGTTGACGATCCCGATTCTTTACGTTTCACACGCATCAGACGAAGTGCTGCGCTTGGCGGATCACCTGCTGCTCATGGAGGCGGGGCGGGTCACGACGCATGGCCCGATGGTTGAGTTGGCGACCCGTCTTGATCTGCAACTGGCACAAAGTGAGAGCGCCAGCGCTCTGGTAAATGCCATTGTAGAGGGTCATGATGATCACTACCATCTCACCTATTTGCGCTTTAGCGGTGGCCGTTTGACCGTGAGTCGGGAAAACCTTGAAAAGGGTCACCCAGTACGGGTTGCGCTGCATGCCAAAGATATTAGTTTAACCCTCGATCCGCCGGAGCGTACCAGCATTCTCAACAGCTTTGCGGTAACGGTGCTTGCCTTTCAGTCAGAGCCACCGGCACGAACACTTATCCGCCTTGACTGTCACGGCACCATTTTGCTGGCGCGCATCACCTGGAAATCAGCCGAAGCGCTGGGTATTACCGTAGGCAAAAAACTCTATGCGCAAGTGAAAGCCGTCGCCTTAATGGATTCGCGTTAGCGCTAAATCGGATACTGTGAGGGCTAGAAGCCGCATCCCACCCTTCGTAAGCCCGAACGGCAGCAGGATTTGCTCGCTATGAAATAATTGGCTACTGCTCCAGCGCGGCGCGCACCCGTTGGATGAGTTGGGCGCTGGTGTAGGGTTTGGTGAGAATTCCGGTGGTAAAGAGGGATTGTCCACTGTGGCTGATTGCCTTGTTGGTATAGCCGGAGGTGAGGATCACCTTTAACTGCGGTTTTTTACTGACCGCCTGTTGTGCTAACTCGTAACCATTCAAGCCGCCAGGCATGACGACATCGGTAAAGAGTAGATCAATAAGAAGTTCACTGGTTAGCAGTTGTAGCGCCTGCTGGCCATTCGTGGCGGTTACAACGCGGTAGCCCTGCTGCTCCAACCACTCTTTGGCAATGGCCAGCAGGTAGGGTTCATCATCGACGGCGAGAATGGTTTCGCCATTGCTGCTGGGGGCGGTGATAGTGGCTGACGTGGCTGCGTCGGTGACAGTTTGACGCTGGGTGCGGGGAAGATAGAGGCGAAAAGTGGTGCCGATCCCGCTCTCGGAGTAGCAGTTAATATGCCCCCCCGAACGTTTAATAAAGCCAAAAACCATTGCCAAACCTAAACCGGTTCCCTTGCCCAGAACCTTGGTGGTGAAAAAGGGCTCAAAGATATGCTCCTGATGTTCCAGCGAAATGCCATCGCCATTGTCACTTACGGCAAGCTCAATATAGTCACCGGGGGTGACGCCGGGATGGTGGATGCAATAGTTGCTATCAAGGGTGCTATTCATGGTCTCGAGAGTGAGTTTGCCCTGTCCATGCATCGCATCCCGCGCATTAATCACCAGATTAAGCAGGGCGTCCTGAAAATCTCCGGCATCTATCTCGGTGAGCCACAACGGGTCGGTCAGCTGTAACGCCACCTCAACCTCAGGGGTGACGGAGCGGGTGATAAGCTCCTTCATCTCGATGATGATTGCGTTAAGGTCGCTTACCGTTCGTTCAGTTGCCTGTTTGCGCGAGAAGTTGAGTAGCTGCCGTGTTAGGGTTGCCGCGCGCTCCGCTGACTTTTTAATCGCCGCCACTCTTTTTCCGATCTTCTCATCGCCGCCTGCTGAGCGCTCCAGAAGTTCAACATTGCCAAGAATGACCGTGAGAATATTGTTGAAATCGTGGGCGATACCACCGGTGAACTGCCCCAGTGCATCCATCTTCTGCGCCCGACGCAGGGACTCCTCGGTACGCCGCTGTTCAGTAATATCACGGCTAATTCCCAACACGCCGATAAGCTCTCCGGCGGCGGAGTAGAACGGTGTTTTTAATGTCTCCAGCAGCTCCTGATGGCCATCACTGGCAAACGTCACCTGCTCCTCATTAACCCAGGTTTTTCCGCTAATTATCGCCTCCTTATCATTTTCGCGAAAAAAATCTGCCAAGGCAGCGGGGATAAAGTCATAGTCACTTTTGCCGATGATCTCCCCTCTTTTTGCCCCGAAAAAGAGCTCAAAGCGGGCATTGCAGTCAAGATAGATGCCATTGGCATCTTTTAACCAGATAAGGTTTGGTAACGCCTCCAGCAGTTGTCGGGTTCGTGCCTCGCTATCACGCAACCGCTCTTCAAATAAGAGTCTGTCGGCGGTCATTTTTTCAACAGCGCGGGCGAGTGTGCCGACCTCGTTATGGCTGTTAATAGCAATTTTGCCAATATGTTCACCGCGCCCCACTTTTAGTATGGTATCCGCAAGCAGCGTCAGGGGGAGGGTGATTTTTTGCTGCAGATAGTACCAAAGGAGAAAGCCGAAGAGGATGACAATGAGGGTGACGCCGGTAATTTCCACAAGACGATCTTTTGCGGCCTGGTACCAACTCATCGCCAGCGCAAAATCAAGAATCAGAAGATAACGTTTATTCTCCAGACTCTCAGGGTTATTAACGCTAATTGGAATGTAGCCCAGATAGCGCATCCCCTCCTGGTCATAAACATAATGGCTCAGGCCGCTGGCCGCCGTTGCCTTGATCTCTTCTGCAGTAATGCCGCTGATCTCGTCGGAGATCTGATTACCTATATGATAAGGGTGACTGGCAAAGAGAATCTTGCCCTGATTATCGGTTACCAACGCATGGGAGACCTGAGCATGTATCAGGAGTTCAGCGAGAACGTCATGAATAAAAGCGTTATTACGGTGTTGAAACATACGACTCAGGGTACTCTGAACCAGCGCACCGGTGGCCATTACCTCCTTATAGGCATTTTTTTCAATCTCATACTGCTGATCTCTGGCCACCAGCAGGGCAAACAGCAACAGCAATCCGGTGACGGTTGCCACAATAGCCAGGGTGAGTTGGGTGCGCAGGCTGCGCAGAATGAAAAAAGTCGCTTTGCTCATCAGGGTAGGCTACTGACACGCACCAAGGGTGGATGGTTTTGCGATTATTTTCTCCTCAATAAGATAGTTGCTAATATGATTAACCACGCTTGGTAGTGTCTCTTTAATAAACGCACGGTTCTCCGCCGCTGTAGGGAAGTGAATGCCTTTCAGGGCGTTCGCTATTGCGTTGCCATCGCTCTTAAGGTTTTGGCTGATTGCGCTTATCACCTCAGCCTCTCCTGCGGTGATTATCGCGACCCCCTTTCTGAAGAGATCATCAATTAACAGATTGACACTCTCCTGACGACTGTTCCAGACCTGTTGACGCACCACCAGCACATCAATGATTTCACCGGGAATGTCGCTGCTGCTAAAGCGGATCACGCCACCGGCTTTATGGATCTTGCTCAGATAGGGTTCAAAGGTGATTATCCCATCTACTGCACCAGAGCGAAAGGCGTCAAGGTGTTCATTGGGATGTAGGGGGATGGCGTTAATCGCATTGGCCGTAATCGCAAGAAAATCGAGTGAGCGGCGTAGCATATAGCCCCCCGTGGCGGTCGATTCATAACCGATTTTAACCTTTTCCGGGCCCTTAAGGTGAAAGGTCTGTGCATTAACCAGCAGTGCATCGGCACCATCTGAGTAGTCGATAACCAGGGGAATGCAGAGCGGCAGACCGGTTTCAGACTGAAACTTTATCGCTTCATCGAGGGTTAACATTGCGGCATCGAGCTGGCCGTTGCTCATCACCCGTAATACCGAGGTGGTTGAGGAGAGCATGGTCACCTTAAAACGGGGATCTGTTTTTATTGCAGCAGAACTTTGCAAAGACCCCCGATCCCGCGGTGTCATGGTGTCAGCAATAAAAAAGGGTTGATAACCAAGCCAGGTATTGCCAGCAATATTCAGTGGTAACTGTTTGTTGTTGCAGGAGGCAGTTAATAGCAGCAGGCAGAGTATAAAAAACGCCCTTACGATGCCTTCAGAGGTTATTAGGTAGGCCTGCATTAGATGGCTTAGTGCGCTCTTAAATCGACAAAGGTGGTGACTCCCAGCTCGTCTTTAACGATTAGGCGCAGTGCATCGTTTGTATCCTGCAGCACTTCAGGGCGTTGCATCCCCTCCACATAGCGTGAAATCTGGCTGTGGGAGTGTTGAATTTCGTGCAGGGTGACATCGCGTTTCTTCATTAACACCGGCCCCTTACCATGAAATTTTGCACTATACATGGCGGTATCGGCGCGGCTGTATATTTCAGCGGGGGTGAGATCGGCGCTGCCATCAAAGAGACAAAGTCCCAGTGCGGCGCGAATCGGTACCTCGGCACCGTTATAGAGAAAGGGTTGGTTAAGGGCATTGATAAGATCGCTGTTTATCCGCTCCAGTGACAGCTCCGAATCCAGGTCGCGCAGAATAATGCCGAACTCATCACCACCGACTCTGGCAACGGTATCTGAGCTGCGGATAGTGTGCCCGATGCGCAGCGCGACCTCGCGTAACATCGCATCACCTGCGGCATGTCCGCCCAGTACATCGTTGTACCATTTGAGAAAACTCGCATCCAACACATAAACCGCCATAAGGGAGAGATCCCGCGCTGCCTCCTGATGGCTCTGTTTGAGGCGATCTTCAAAGAGCAGACGGTTGGGCAATCCCGTTAGCGCATCACGAAAAGCGAGCTCCTCAAGTCCCTCAATCGCCTTGGCGGCATCGGTGAAAATACAGATGTACTCATCTTTTTTGTGGTTCAGGATAATGCGCCGCATACCCAGATTGGCTTTAAAGATGCCGCCATCCTTGCGGCGAATATCGATTAACTCGGCGTAAGCGCCATCAGGTGCAGCGCGAGCTTTCAAAAAGAGCTGCCAGAGCTGCGCTTTGGTCTCGGCAAAACTCCCGCTATCCTCAAGAATATCGGCCTCTTTGTGTTGGGTGCTGGCGCAAAAAGCCGGGTTCACGGCAATAATCACGCCATCATGGTTAAAGACGACCACCGAGGCAGACATATTCTGAATAATTTCATGGTCACGCATGACGATTTGCAGCAACTCACCCTGCTTTTTCAGTGCCCGCTCAAGCTCGACATGGGCGCGAAAGCGGCTAATCAGTACCTGAACCTCTTTGCGGCAGTCATCAAGAAAGGCGACACCGCGCGGAATATCATGGGGATCGGTCTCCTGACTGGCGCGATGATGGTCGCACTCCTCAAAAGGGCTGCGAATATAGAGATTCTGCACGCCGATAGGATTCCCCGCATCATCACGCAGCACCATAATCGCGTGGCCGTGATCCACACCGGCGGGGCGTTTGGGATCTTGTACGCCGTGATAATGGTTATGGTTGGAGTGCAGCGAGAAGATGTCGCGGTTCTCACGAATCGCCTGAGCACAAAGACAGTTGGAGGTCGGGATGTGAATGCGCTGGCAGGCGTTGAAAATGTAGTCACTAAAACCGGTGACCCCCTGAATCTCCAGATAGTCGGCATTTTCGGAATTTAGCAGTGCGTAGTCACCCTTGGGCAGCGCACCAATTTCGTGCAGCGAGGTGATCTGTTCGATGGCCTGTTGCAGCTTCTCTTTTAAGGTCGGATACCGCTGATCGTCAATGGAGATCCGCGCAATGGCGGCGCGCGCATCACGAATATTATTCTCTTCGCGCAGTGTTTTTTCGATAATCGCCTCCATCGTTGCAAGGCGAATACGGGTGTCGAGTGAGATAATATCAATTCTAGATCGGTCAAGATACTCATGAATACCTGCCGCCTTAAGTCGTGAAGCGGCCGCGTTATCCTCAGCAATACCGAGAATAGCGGCGGAGATCCCCATGCTTTTTAGCTGGATGAGAAGTTCGGAGCCGCTACCCTGACCCAGCAACCGATCATTAATAAGCAGCAGATCAAGGGCAAGGGTTTGCGGATGCCCAAGTATCGCCGTGGCATTGTCAAGATAGATAATGGTCGTGAGATAAGGGCAAACCGCTCGTAACATCGGCTCAAGCGCCTGTTGCAGCTGCGCGTCAGCATCGGCAATCATCGCCGTTCTAATGGCACTTAACTGGGTGTCACTGTTATTTATGTATGCCTGCAACATAATCTCTCTCGGCAAGGAGGCTGAACAGTACCACTATTTAGCCTTAGCCCTTTATTAAATTAGCGTCTGTATATTATAGCGCAAAGCGTCATCCTCTTAACGAATAATCCCTGTCGCCTGCAGGGTATCGAGGTAGGCTGCATAACGGTAGAGTTGCGCCAGGCTGTTGACCTGAAGTTTCTGCATAATGGTCGCCCGCAGGCTCTCGACGGTACGGGGGCTTAGCCCGATCTGTTTGCCGATAACCGCTGCCGAGGCACCCTCAATCAGAAGTTCGAGGATCTGCTGTTCGCGACTGTTTAGCTCTGATTGCGCCTGCCTGAAATTTACCGCTGCGAGGGCAATCCGCCCCAGCTTCTGATCAAAAGCGAGTGCCCGTTGTACTATCTCCAGTAACTCCAGTTGCTGATACGGTTTTTTAACAAAGCCGTAGGCACCCTGATTCAGCATCTGAATAATCACCCCGGGCTCGGATCTGGATGAGAGAAAGATACAGGGTTGTGTTACCCCTCTCTCCCGTAAGCGCTGCATCAGTATTAGACCACTCATCTCCGGCAGCAGAATATCGAGTAACAGACAGGAGGGTGATGAGAGCGGGGTGGCGAGCAGGAGTGAAAGCGGTGACTGATAGTGTTTGCTCTGAATTTTGACCGAGCCTAGCAGATGGCTAATCAGACTGCTTGCCACCTGATCTTGATTAACGATGTGTACGGTCGGGAATTGCTGCATAGGTAATTTTGCAAAAAAGTCTCGCTTTAGTAGAGATACCTATAAAATCGGGTGTCTCTACGTTGCAGAGTTTGTTAAGGGTGGTTACCTTAGTCTAAACTCCCCTCACTTGGCAAGCAGGCAGAAGATAATGGATGAGACAGCAAACCTACCGAGTCACTATATTGCTATCGGCGCCTCCGCAGGGGGGCTTGAGGCGATAGATGGATTCTTCAAAAATATGAGTCCTGAGAGTGGCGCGGCATTTATTGTCATTCAGCATCTCTCGCCGGATCATAAAAGCCTGATGACCGAACTGCTGTCAAAGCGAACCTTAATGCATGTGCAGCGCGCCACCGAAGGGATGCTGGTGGAGGCGGATAATGTCTATCTCATCCCCCCCAACCACGATTTGCGTATTTTCCACGGAAAACTGCTGCTCAATGAGCAAGATCGGGAGCGCGGTTTTAACCTGCCGATAGATATCTTTTTTACCTCTCTGGCAGAGGATCAGGGGGATAAGGCGATTGCGATTGTCCTCTCGGGAACTGGCTCCGATGGCACCCGAGGGGTGCGGGTGATTAAGGAGCGCGCCGGTATGGTGATGGTGCAGACCCATGAGTCCGCTGCCTTTGACGGCATGCCGCGTTCAGCCAAAGCGACCGGTGTTGCTGACTTTGTTCTTGCACCGGACGAGATGCCGGCGCAGTTAATCTCCTATATGCGCCACCCCTACACCACTGCGGCAAACCGCTCGGAAAGGTTACTGACCGATGAGAATGACCTTGATCGCATCTTCTCCTTAGTGCGCGAGCAGTCCGGTGTCGATTTTACCTTTTACAAACCCAATACGGTGCAGCGCCGTATTGAACGCCGTATGACAGTAAATGAAGTTGTCGATTTTAAGGAGTACGTTCGCTTTATGGACAGTAATCCGAAAGAGGTCGATAACCTCTATCGCGATCTGCTCATTGGGGTGACACACTTTTTTCGTGATGATCAGGCGTTTCAATATCTTGCAGACAAATGTTTGCCAAAACTTCTGGAAAACAGAGTTGGCAAGGAGATGCGTATTTGGGTTGCGGGCTGCTCAACCGGAGAGGAGGCGTACTCACTCGCCATTCTCTGTAGTCAGGCGATGGAGCGCATGGGCAAGCTGGTTAATCTTAAGATTTTCGCCACCGATGTTGATAAGGAGGCGGTGACCATCGCCGGTCATGGGGTCTATCCTGAAAGTATTCTTGCGGATGTTCCTACCGAGCTGTTAGCAAAATATTTTTATCGCCGCGAAGATGGTTTTCAGATTGCCCGCCATATTCGCGAAATGGTGGTTTTTGCCCAGCACAATATTGTCAAAGATCCACCTTTTACCAATATCGATTTAATCAGTTGTCGCAATATGCTGATCTATTTTCAGACAGTTTTGCAGCAACAGGTAATGGAGATGTTCAACTTCTCCCTGAATGATCAGGGGGTGCTCTTTCTCGGCAGCAGTGAAACCACCGGTGAGATGACCGAGTATTTTGAGTCGATACACCACAAGTGGAAAATTTATCGTTCCAAAGGGCGTAAACCGCGTCATACGCTCTCCAAGGCTGCCAACGAGTTTCGCTCAAGAATGTCTACCGGCAAGAGTGCTGATGAGCGGGCGGGCGGTAACCGCCGAATCGGCACTCCCGAGGATGAGTCGCTGCTCAATCGCCTGCTACAGAGTATTAGTGATGACTATCTCCCCTTTATTCTGGTGATTAACGAGGAGATGGAGCTGCTCCACATGGTGGGCGATTCAACTGCCTATCTGCGGTTTCCAAGCGGAAGGATGGAGACTCATGTGGCTAAACTGATTAGCAAAGAGCTCGCTATCCCCCTCGCTAACGGGGTTCAGAAGGTACTTAAAGAGGAGGGTGATATTAACTATAGCAATATTCACCTGCACACCCTGGAGGGGAGTAAAATTGTCGCGATGCGGATTCATCTGCTGACGACACGCAAGGGGCAGCGGCCGCTCATTGCCATCTTTATTCAGGAGGGCAGTCGTATCCGCCGTCATGAGGAGGAGCAGCAGGGCAGTGATACTGTCCAAAACTATGATATTGGTCTTGATGCGCAGCAGCGGATTAGCGATCTTGAACATGAGCTACAGTTTTCCCGAGAGAACCTTCAGGCAACGGTGGAGGAGCTGGAGACCTCCAACGAGGAGTTGCAGGCGACCAACGAGGAGTTGCTTGCCAGCAATGAGGAGTTGCAGAGTACCAATGAAGAGCTGCAGTCGGTTAATGAGGAGCTCTATACCGTTAATGCCGAGTATCAGGATAAGATCGTCGAACTGACGGAGGTTAATAATGACCTCGATAACCTGTTAAATAATATTCGCATCGGCACCCTATTTCTTGATGACAATCTTGAGGTGCGCCGCTTTACTGCGGATCTGACGCGGGTGATTCGGATTATTCAGTACGATATTGGCCGCCCTTTTAGCCATCTAGTTCACGATATTCTCGATGTCAATCTGCTGGCGATGGTTACCAAAGTTCGCGACAGTAACGCGATGCTTGAGCAGGAGGTCACTGACCGCCAGGGGAATAGCTATATTCTGAAAATCATCCCCTATAGTGTCGGTCCAAAACGCTTCTCCGGCGTGTTGCTCACCTTTTACGATATTAGCAGCAGTAAGCAGCTACAGAGCGACCTTAAACATGGCATACAGCGGCTGCGGCTGGCACAAAATGCAGGGCATCTGGGGAACTGGGAGTGGAATATAATCACCGGTGAACTTGAGTGGTCTGATTCAATTATCCAGCTGTTCGGTTTGGGCGGGCAACAGCTGCAAATCACCTATGAACGTTTTCTTGAGTCGGTATATCCTGATGATCGGGCGCTGGTGAGCCGTGCGGTGAATCAGGCGGTTCATGATCCCGATTATGAGTACCATGTCGTTCATCGTGTTATTTGGCCCAATGGCACTATTCGCTGGATGGAGGAGAGCGGTCAGGTCTTTCGCGATGCCGACGGTAAACCCGAGCGGATGCTCGGCATGGTGGTCGATATTACCAAACGCAAACAGGCGGAGCTGATCCTAAAACAGGCGGCTGATGTCTTTCGTTCCACCCTAACTCATCTTGATCTCTTTGCGGTGCAACTTGATGTCAATGGACGTATCGCTTTTGCCAATGACTTTCTCTTGCGCGAGTGTGGCTGGTCGCGTGACGAGGTGATCGGCAAGGATTGGTGTGAGCTCTTTATTCCCCCAGAAATCAGGGCGACGATCGCCCAGCTCTTTAACCAGTTTATTGTGGGGGCTGTAGAGATTGCGCTGCGCCATAATAATGAGATCCTTACCAAGCGCGGCGCGAGATTATTAATCCACTGGAACAACACCCCGGTTTTGGATGAAAACGGGGCGCCTGTGGGGGTGAGTTCGATTGGTCAGTATCTGCTTAACCCCTCGGAAGATCTTCAGGGGTAGGGTGGTGAGCATCTTTATTAGAGTTATTAGAGAGAAACGATGAGCGAATCAACCCTTTTTAGTGATCTCAGAAGCAGGGCACAATTGCGTGTCTCGGCAAGTGAGCCCGATGTGACAAAAATGGCGACTGAAGATGTCGCGACGCTGGTTCATGAGTTGCGGGTGCACCAAATTGAGCTGGAGATGCAAAATGAAGAGTTGCGCGCCACCCAGCTAAGCCTAGATGTGACGCATCGGCGCTATCTCAACCTTTATGAGTTTTCACCCTCAGGCCACTGTACGCTTGGAACCGATTTTATCATCTCCACGGTGAATCACCGCTTAAGCGATATTCTTGGCATAGAACGGAAGAAGCTGATGCACTATCCCTTTTTGCGGCTGGTGTATGCGCAGGATATCTCCATCTTTCAGCACGAAATTGCCCAACTGCTCAAATTCAAAAAGCAGATAAGCTTTGATCTGCGTTTATACCGCCACGATCAGACGATTGTCCATAGTACTATTTATGCCACGATTCCACGCCAGGAGGAGAACCATACAGATCAGATAGAGATTATGCTGGCGATAAATGATACGTCGGAACTCCATACAAAGTCGCTGGAGTTACGCATTAAAAGCCGAGCGATAGAGAATACCCTGGAGGGGGTGATGATTAGTAAGGCGGATAATACTATCTGCTATGTTAACCCAGCCTTTGAACAGACCACCGGCTACACCGCTGAGGAGGCTATCGGGCGTGACCCCAGCTTTTTGAAATCGGGGCGTCAGGATGCCACATATTATCGTGAAATGTGGAATACCCTGATAAATACCGGTAGCTGGAGCGGTGAGATCTGGAACCGCCGCCGCTCCGGAAAAATTTACCCAGAGTGGTTAAGCCTGAGTACTATTAAGGATGATTATGGCAAGGTAGAGTACTATGTCGGTGTATTCTCCGACATTAGCACCCAGACCCATATTCGTGAACGCCTCCACTCGCTGGCCTATTATGATGGCCTGACCGATCTGCCCAATCGGCATCTTTTTCATGATCGCATTAAGCAGACGCTTGCCGATGCGCGGCGCAGCAATAGTCAGTTTGCTCTGCTGTTTATGGATTTGGATCGCTTTAAGGTCATTAACGATACGCTGGGGCATAACATTGGTGATCTACTGCTGGTGAAGGTTGCTGAACGTCTCACCAGTGTAATGCGCGAGGTCGATACCATTTCACGCATGGGGGGTGATGAGTTTCTTGTGCTGTTACCCAAAACCGACTCCGCTGAAGATTGTTGCCTTGTGGCAAAAAAGATTCTCGCCCAGATGGAGAAACCCTTCGAGTTAGCGAATCAGCTGTATCACATTAGCATTAGTATTGGCATTAGTCAGTTTCCCAAGGATGGTCATGATCCGGAGACCCTCATTAAAAATGCAGATAACGCGATGTATCGTGCTAAAGCAACGGGCCTTAACTGCTATCAGGTTTTTAGCGAAGAGATGAATCAAAAGATGGTGAAGCGTTTCTCTCTGGAGAACGATCTGCGTCAGGCGATTAGCAAAAACGAGCTTGAGATCTATTATCAGCCCTTAATGGATATCGAAAAGGGCCATCGCTTTGGTGCCGAGGCGCTGCTACGTTGGCAGCATCCGCAAAAGGGGTTTATCCCGCCAGACGAGTTTATTCCGGTTGCCGAAGAGAACGGGCTAATTGTCGAGTTAGGTAATTGGGTGCTTTTTCAGGTCTGCCAGCAGCACACCGCCTGGCGGGCCCAGGGGTTGGATATTGGCAGAGTGACGGTGAATCTCTCGCCACATCAGTTTTTGCAGAGTAATTTGGTGCAGTCGATTCACGATATTTTGCAGCATACCGAAATGGATGCAGAGCTACTCGGTCTGGAGATCACCGAAAGCGCAGCAATGCCCAATCTTGAATATAGTATTAACACCTTGGAGCGGCTACAGGCACTGGGGATTAAAATCTATATTGATGATTTTGGTACGGGGTTCTCTTCACTAGGGCATCTTAAACGGCTCCCGATTAATGCCCTGAAGATCGATCGATCGTTTATCACCGAGCTTCCTAATAATCAGGATGATGTCGCTATTGTTAGTGCGATTATCGCCATGGCAAAAAGCCTTAAACTTCAGATAATTGCTGAAGGTATTGAGGATGAGGCGCAACTTGGCTTTCTGCGATCACTCGGTTGTACCACCGGACAGGGGTATCTCTTCTCCAGACCTGTTGATGTGGCGGCCATGACCGCTATGCTTCAAAAACAGTAGCGGCTTTTCCGTCGCCGCTAACTCTCAGTCTCAGCATCGTCACCATCCGTAAGGTGAAAGTGGTAGCGGTTTTTGCCCAGATTTTTGGCCTGATACATCGCCTGATCCGCATGAACCAGTAAACTGTCAACATTGACATCATCGATTGGATAGAGGGTGGCGCCAATACTAACGGAGACCTGAACCTTAGCTTCTCCAAGCTGTATCGGTAAGGCCACGGCTTCCAGAACACGACTTAGGAAAAGACGGCATTCATCGGTCGTCGAGAGATCCGTTAAGAGCAGGACAAATTCGTCACCCCCAAAGCGAGAGATGGTATCCACTTCCCGCATAATGTGCTGCAGTCGCTTGGTAATCTCAATTAACACGCTATCCCCTGCCGCGTGGCCATAGCGGTCATTAACGGGTTTAAAACCATCGAGATCAAGAAAACAGATCGCCAAGAGTTTACCGCTGCGTTTGACGTGATGTACCGCCTGATGAAGGCGGTCGATAAAGAGGCGTCGATTGGGTATTCCTGTTAAGGGATCATAGTGAGCAATGCGATCCAACTCTGACTCACGCTCCTTAATGAAATTAATGTCAGAGTAAACGCCCAAATAGTGGGTCAGTTGCCCATTCTGATTACGAATTGCAGTGATAGACGCTAACGTCACATAGACTTCACCATTTTTATGGCGATTCCAGATCTCGCCATGCCAAGAACCCTCGGCGTTCAGGGATTGCCACATCTGGGCATAAAAAGTGGAAGGTTGGCGTCCGGAGGAGAAGAGTTTTGGCGTATGGTCAAGAATTTCATAGCGGGCGTAACCACTGATGCGCATAAAGGCACCATTACAATCGACGATTCTGGCATTGGCATCGGTAATGAGCACACCATTGAGCGAGTTGCTAAAAACGATTGCCGCCAGCTGAAGTTTATCCTTGGCCTGCTCTATTTCGGTGTAGTCGAGTCCAAAGGCCCAGTTTTTGTCGCCGCTACTAAAGGAACCCCAGGAGATGTTCTTTTTTGAGCCATCCTTGCAGGTGACCACTGTCTGCATCGGTTCAATGGCACTGGTGGTCGCGATGGCGTGTTGCAGACGTCGTTGCCACTCCTCCGCAATCGTATTACGGTATTCGGAGTCGGGATAGGCCTTTGACCACCATTCGGCTATCGATGGCACCTCTTCAAGGGTATAGCCGAACAGCTTAATAAAGGTGGGGTTGAGATAATCACCTCTCTGCTCGATCCCGGAAGAGAGATAGATCGCCAGTGGCGAGGTGTCCGACATCGCCTTGAACAGCTGCTCGCTCTTCTGTAACGCCAACTCTATCTGCTTGCGTTCACTGATATCCAGATGGGTTCCCACCATGCGTAGGGGTTTACCATCACTGCTCCACTCTACGACGCGGCCCGTGTCAAAAACCCAGACCCAGTGCCCCGCTTTATGGCGCATCCGTGACTCAAAAACATAGCGTTTACTCTCGCCACGCCAGTGTTGTTCCAACCGCTTCTCAGACGCTGCCAAATCATCGGGATGCGCATACTTCAGCCAAGTTTCAATAGAGACGGGTGAGAGCTCATCCAGGGTATAGCCGATTATCTCTGCCCAACGCTCATTAAAGGTGGTTTCGCCGCTCTGCAGATGCCAGTCCCATATCCCCACCCCAGTGTTAGCAACGATTAGTCTCAACAGCTCTTCCTTCTGTTGCAGTCTGTAAAGAACCTCTTTCTCATTCGTGATATCACGGTTGCTGCCACGGCGCCCCAGCGGTTCTCCATTAGGTGCCACCACAGCTCGACAGAGATGGGATATCCAGCGTATTTCACCGTCTTTGCAAAGAATACGAAACTCGAGCGGTTTTATATCGCTATCGTTACTGTCATGAAGGTGATTAGTATAAAGAGGGAGGTCATCCGCATGGATAATCTGTTGCAGCAGTTTGGGGTCTGCATAAAACTCATTCGGCGTGTAGCCAGTGTGCTTCTCGCAGGAGGGGGACATATATTGAACGGTACCATCTGCCAGGGTCCAAAACTCCCAATTCGCGGTGAAATTCGCGACGGTGCGGTAGCGAAACTCGCTTTGGGATAGCTCCTTGGTTAATCCCACAGCAATCGCTTCGGCCTTGCGTTGGGTGCCTGTCAGGGAGAGGACGAGGGCAAACAGGGCGAGGGTGATGAGTACCCCGCTGATCAGGGTTACCCAGAGATGGTGATAGGCGTTTGCAGATAATGGCAGATCTGCTTCCGAGTAACGCTGTGTCCAGCGAATGTTGCCAACATCAAAGGTAAGCGTCTGTTGCCGCAGGTGCGGTAGCGCTTCTCCCTTGCTGCTGCCTTTTTTGGCATCGCTGTCATAGAGCAAGTGATCCACCAAGGTGCTTTCACCATCATATAGCTCCAGACGCGCCTCTTTGTCGTCAATGCGATGGGATTGGTCGAGAATGCCGCGCATCATGTCATGCATGCGGTAAGGGCTGTAAACCCAACCTAATAAGGCGGCTTGGCGCTGGGTGAGGCTGGTGATCGGTAAGTTTTTTCGGTAGACAGGGAGATATAACAGAACACCGGCCTGAACATCTTCATCTGTCTCTTGAACCAGATGGACCTTGTTTGTGAGTACCGCAGCGTTACTGTCCCTTGCCCTCTCCATGGCGGCACGGCGAACCGGTTCGCTCATCATGTCATAACCAAAGGCACGCTGATTACGCCAGTCAAAGGGTTCCAGAAAGATAATGGCGCTGTAGATGTCACGCTCTCCAGCGGGCTTTACACTGTAATCAGGAAAGTTTTCACGAAACTCTGCAATGTGCGCCTCAAGCTGCGAAGGGGGGATGAGTAGCGAAAAACCGATCCCCTGAATGCCAGGAAGCTTCTGTTCGAATGCAAGTGATTCGGCGAAGATGCGCCACTCGTTGCGATGGACTTTATTGAATGCGTTAAATAAACTCACCCCGCTACGCAACAGTTGCTCATGCTCTTGCATTCGCCGCTGAATATCTTGCCGAATATTGCTGGCAGTCACGTTAAATTCACGCAAGAGTAGGTTATCCACACCGCTCTTAAGATACAGGGTCGTTGCCCCCGTGATGATCAACCCTGATAGCAACAACAGCCAGGCAGCCCAGTTGTTGAGTGAACGCGATAAATGAAGTCGTTCCGTTGATTGAGCACTGGCGGTTTTTTTCATGTATGCCTTAAGCGTCGTTGTCGCTGCAGAGCTAGCGTATCAGAAATCTGCGAAAACCTTGGTATCGATGTTGTACTTGTCGGGATTAATGGCGTGTTCAATGGTGTCATCTGTTTTGCCAATCTGAACTTCATGAATATGTTCGTAACGCCCTTTTTTACCGTTATAGAAGATTTTGACCAGCGGTTGGTTAAGACGCTCGCCCTGATCAATCACCACGCCTACCAGACCTGATTTAAGCTCCACCAGAGTGCCAATAGGGAAAATTCCCTGCATTTTAATAAACCGCGAGACCAGCTCTGGGTTAAAGTGATGCTGACTCCACTCTAGGAGTTTTTTCAGGGTATAGGTGGGCTGCCAGGCTCGCCGGTATTCCCGTGGCGAGGTTAGCGTATCATAGGCATCGGCAATGGCGGCCATCTGGCCGACACGCCCCATCTGCTCCTGCTCTAGCCCCAGCGGATAACCGCTGCCATCAATGCGCTCGTGATGCTGCGAGACCAGCTCATCCATAATCGGCGTGACCCCTATCGTCTGCTTGAGTATGGAGATACTTAGCTGCACATGACCGCGCAGCAGGCGACGCTCATCCTCGCTCGGCTTACTGATTTTATTGAGGATTTTTGCCGGTATTAACGCTTTGCCAATATCATGAAGCAGCGCTCCCTTGGTGATCTCGCCCGTCAGCTCTTCATCCATACCGAGGGAGCGGGCAAAGGCGGTCATCAGCGCGGCAACGCTAACACAGTGCATCGAGGTGTAGCGATCCAGCACTTTAATACGGGCGATACCGGTCAGCGCGTAGGGGCAGCGGGTGACAGACTGAAAAATGCGATTGACAATGGGGTCGAGATCATCTGCATTAACTTTCGCCCCTTCGCGAACATCATCCATCACTTTTTTTATTTGGGTGTCCGCTTCAAGGAAGATATTGCGGGCGGTCGCCTTCTCCTCTTTTACGGATCTGCAGCGTGGTGTGGGCTCGCCGCGGGCAAGCTCTTGCAGGGTGGCGTTCAGTCGGGTGTCAATGTCGCCCAGGGAGAGGGCACTATCGAGATCATCACCCATCGTGGTGTCAATATAGAGGTATTTAATCCCCTGGTTGATCACCCTATTTACATCGGCTTCACTCTTAATGGGAAAGTGACTACGAAAAAAATTGTGGTCAATCCAGCGGGCATCGAGATCGTGCACATACATGCCGGGGCGAAGCAGTTTAACGTCGATACGTTTAATCATAATGGCATTAAGCGCTACTTATTCTGTAAGGGGGGGAGCTTCAGCTTGGCTCGGTCGATGGTCACTCCAAGAGGCCAAGATTGTAATTTACTGGGTTGTCAGGGGCAATGAATATATTCCCAAGTCGTTTGGCTATCGCTGACGTTCATTGCTAATCAGGAACAGTTTTAACCGGCGTGGAGCGCGCGTACTTTAACCACCCTAGCGGTTACCATCGTAGCTTATACCCAAAGCCCCCTCCCACTCCTCTATCAGAGTAATTTCCCTGACAAGAGATGGCTGGTAGGGGTTTATTCGCTCTCGTCCCTTCGTTCCTGTGTGGTAATGTATCGATAGCAAGGTAAGTCGGGTTAGCATCGCGTAAGCCGAAGAGACCGAAACAAACATACAAGGCAGATTACCATGTCACTCACGGAAAAGTTTTTTAATACCGCAGGCCCACAAAAAGCGGATATCAACTACACCATCGACCCGCTAACACGCATTAACTGGGAGGAGTTGCGTTACCTTATCGACAACCAGCGCTACTTTCTGCTGCACGCGCCGCGCCAGACGGGCAAAACCACCGCACTATTAAGTATTGTTGAAGCGCTAAATGCCGAAGCGCGCTACACCGCCCTTTATGTCAATCTTGAGATAGCGCAAACCGCGCGTAATCAGGTAACGCTTGGCAACCGAACGATTGCTCAAGCCATCGCCAGTGCTGCTCGTCTCTATTTAAACGATAACCGATTGAATGAGTGGTTGGTCGCACAGCCCAGTGACATTGACAATCATCATCTTGTCTTTGCCCTGCTTGAATACTGGAGTGTCGTGAGTCAGCCTCCCATCATCCTACTGCTCGACGAGGTGGATGCCCTCATTGGCGACACCCTAGTCTCCCTGCTGCGGCAACTACGCGCCGGCTACACCCAAAGGCCGAAGGCCTTCCCCCAATCGGTGTTACTCTGTGGGGTGCGTGACATCAAAGACTACCGTATTCATCAAAGTGACGGTGAAATTATCACCGGTGGCAGCGCCTTTAATGTTAAGGCCGAATCACTGACGATGGGTAACTTTAGTGAAGCTCAG
>JADGBN010000031.1:2500-26926 GCA_015231435.1 Gammaproteobacteria bacterium | reverse complement strand
TCAAGTGTCTCCAGATCGTAATAACCACGGGCAATACCTGACTGATTGGTCGCAATCGCGACAAGATACCCTCGCTTTTTTAAGGTGGCGATAGCGGCAAGCGAACCGGGAAGGGGAATAAACTCATTAACGCTACGAATGTAGTGATCAGAGTCATAATTAATCACTCCGTCGCGATCAAGAATAATTAGTTTTTTGTTCATGGCATTCGCTGCCGTTTAATTGGATGATATACCCAAAATCATTGGAAATGATGGAAGGCGGCAAAGTCGTGAATCCCCATGAGCATAGATAACCTATGTGATTGGGGTGAGTGACTGTAGCCAACGAACCAGCGTTTTCAATGATAACGGGTATAAGCAGTTAATCACGAAATTCAGAGACACGAATACGCCCATCCACCATGCGTGACTGACGCTGCATAATTTTATCCATCTTTTGCCAGAAAGCGCTATTAAGATCAAAGTCAGCCGCAATGGCAGTACCCATCAGAAGAATAAAGAGATCCGCGACCTCCTCTGCCAGCGCTTCACGCGACTTACCCTTGCTAATGCAGGCCGCAATTTCACCCAGCTCCTCCGCCATAAGGGTCATGCGATAGGTAAGCTCTTCACCGCCCTGATGACGAAAATCATGTTTATCATGAAAGGCCTGTACCGCAGCAAGCATCGTTGCATAACTATCGTGATTTGCCATTAACCCCCCTCCCCTTATGAGAGTACTGAAAGATCAGCCACATGTAGAAAGAGCTGCTGTAGCTGGCGCAGCAGAGTCAAACGGTTACAGCGCAGGGCGCTATTCTCGTCATTGACCATGACCGCTACAAAAAAATCATCAACAGCTTGACGCAAAGAGGCGAGTTGCTGCAAAGCCTCCTGATAGTGGCGCTGATTAAAGAGGGGCGTCACCCGCTTCTCCAGATCACAAATCTGACGGTAAAGTGCCTCCTCTGCGGGTAGCGTAAAGAGTGCAGGGTCAACTGCTTCGGGCAGGGTATCGTTGCTCTTTTTAAGAATATTGCCGATGCGCTTGTTTGCCGCCGCAAGAGCGGTTGCCGCCTCAAGCTGTCGAAAACTTGCAACCGCTCTAATGCGCGCATCCATATCCAGGGGATAGCGTGGATTAAGGGATAAAACAGCGCTAATGGCACTGCCGGAAAAGCCCTGATCGCTGTAGTAGGCGTGGCTGCGCTCGAGAATGTAGGTGAAGACATCGTTAATAATAGTGTCATCGGCAAGGGCAGGAATTGATCCCGTACCAACCGCACCGCTATCTAGCTGTTCCGCAATCGCGTTAGCACTACACTCCAGCAGTACCCAGAGGTCAAGATTAAGCTCTTTTTCAATAATTAGACGCAGGACAGCGAGCGAGGCACGGCGTAGTGCAAAGGGATCTTTGGTACCGCTCGGTTTTTGCCCAATGGCAAAAATACCGACCAGTGTATCAAGGCGATCTGCCAATGCAATAATTGTTCCCACACTGCTAGCAGGTAAGGCATCACCGGCATGGCGTGGCGCGTAGATCTCATCGAGTGCGGTGGCAACCGCAACGGGCAGTCCCTCATGCAAAGCGTAGTAACGTCCCATCACTCCCTGTAGCTCAGGAAACTCGCTGACCATTTGGGTTAACAGATCGCATTTACATAGTTGCGCGGCCTGTTCGATAGCGGCGACATCAGCACCCAAATAAAGACCGATGGAGACCGCAAGCGCGGTAATGCGCTCGCTTTTATCATACAGTGATCCAAGTTGCTGTTGAAAAATAACCTGCTTCAGGGCGTCACCGTAACTTGCAAGACTCTTTTTGGTATCCTGCTGCCAGAAAAAAGCGGCATCGGCAAGACGTGGGCGAATGACACGTTCGTTACCCTTGCGAATATTGTCATAACTGTCGCAGGCGATATTACTAATGGTAATAAAGTGCGGCAGTAGTTTGCCTTCGCTATCGACCAGATGAAAATATTTTTGATGCCCTTTCATGGCTGAAATCAGGCACTCAGGGGGAATTTTAAGAAATTCGCGGTCAAAATTACCCACCACAGCGACTGGCCACTCAACTAGAGCTGTCACCTCAGCAAGTAGATTTTGATCAATGGGCGCAATACCCCCAAGGCTGGTGGCAGCAGCCAGCACTTGATCGCTAATTATTTGTGAGCGCCGTGCAAAGTCGGCCACGACTTTACCCTGTTGATAGAGGGTTTGGGCATAATCCCGGGGATGCTGCAAAGTAATCGCTTCAGGGTGGTGAAAACGGTGGCCGTGGCACTGGCGACCGCTTTGAATGGAGAGTATTTCGGCCTCAATTAACTCATCACCAAAAAGCAGGAGAATCCAGTGCAGGGGGCGGACAAACTCCGCATCAAGGTTGCTCCAGCGCATACGTTTCGCCACCGGCAGCGCGTTAAGGGCGGCAGAGAGCATTGCGGGTATTAAATCCCGGGTCTGTTCGCCCGGCTGCTGCTGACGATAAAGCAGCCAGCTGCCCTTGTCAGTCTCAAGACGTTGCAGCGCTTCAAGGGTGGTGTGACAGCTATTAATAAAGCCTAATGTTGCCTTGCTGGGATTGCCATGGGCGTCAAAGGCAGTGGCAACGGCAGGGCCGCGTTTTTCTACCAGAGATGAGGGCTGTTCACAGAGCAGATCTTCGATAAGCAGTGCAAGGCGCCGTGGCGTGGCATAGGTATGAACATTGCCAAACGTCAGATTTGCCGTGGTGAGCGATGCGGTAAAGTGATCGCCAAGGGCGGTTGCAAGCTTCTGCAGTGATTTAGGTGGTAGCTCTTCAGTGCCAATCTCAATGAGAAGATCGCGGCTAACAGCGGTGGTGGAGAGGCTCATAGGGCGTGCTCCTGAGTGGTTTTGCACATCGGAAAGCCAAGCTGCTCCCGGGCACTGTAGTAGGCGCCGGCAACAGCGCGCGCCAGGGAACGAATTCGCAGAATATAGCGCTGACGCTCGGTAACCGAAATAGCGTGACGGGCATCAAGAAGGTTGAAGGCGTGGGAGGCTTTTAACACCATTTCGTAGGCAGGCAGCGGCAGATTAGCGGCGATCAGAAGGTTAGACTGGCTTTCGCAGTGATCAAAAGTATTAAAGAGTTGATCAATATCGGCATACTCAAAGTTATAGGCCGATTGCTCCACTTCGTTCTGATGATAGACATCACGATAGGTGACCCGCCCTGCTGGGGTATTATCTGCCCAGACGAGATCAAAGACCGTCTCAACCTGTTGCAGGTACATGGCGATGCGCTCCAGACCATAGGTGATCTCACCGGTGACTGGACGACAATCAAGCCCTCCCACCTGCTGGAAATAGGTAAACTGGGTGACCTCCATGCCGTTAAGCCATACCTCCCAGCCAAGTCCCCAGGCGCCTAGGGTCGGCGACTCCCAGTTATCCTCAACAAAACGGATATCGTGCTCAAGGGGATTAATGCCAAGCATTTTTAATGATCCGAGGTAGAGATCCTGAAAGTTAAGAGGCGAGGGTTTAATGACCACCTGAAATTGATAGTAGTGTTGCAGACGGTTGGGATTATCACCATATCGACCATCGGTTGGGCGACGTGAGGGCTGCACATAGGCTGCGGCCCAGGGCTCGGGGCCAATGGCGCGCAGGAAGGTGGCGGGATGAAAAGTGCCGGCACCAACCTCCATATCAAGGGGCTGCACCTGTAGGCAGCCCTGAGCCGCCCAGTAGCGTTGCAGGGTGAATACCAGTCCCTGAAAGGTCGATAGATCATCGTATGGCAAAGATGTGTTCAAGCGAATAACCTGTTTGTATAAGTGAAAGATCGGTTAACCATTCAACTCATGACGTCAAGACTCTCTAGCATGGCAACGCAGGTAAATAGCAACATTCTGCTGTGCTTTGGTTACGGTCATTGGCACCCTGGAGAGCAGTGAAGTAATGAGTTGGTACAGCTAATTATAATCCAGAAGCAGGCAGCTCTGATAGAATGTCGCCATGAACGAATCAGAAACAGCAAAAAATATCCCCGAACCGGCTGCGCCACGACGTGCGGTGGCACTTATCTCTGGTGGCCTTGACTCGATGCTTGCGGTGCGGGTCATGCAGCAACAGGGGATCTACGTCGAGGGAATTAATTTCTATACCGGCTTTTGTGTCGAGGGCCACACTCAGGCGATTCGCACCTCAGGGGGGAGTGATGAGAAGCGTAACAGCGCTCTTTGGGTTGCCGATCAGCTTGGTATTCGCCTCCATATTATTGATGTCATTGAAGCGTATAAGCCGGTTCTGCTGGCGCCGCGCCATGGTTACGGATCTAACCTTAATCCGTGTCTTGACTGTAAGATCTTTATGCTAAAAAAGGCCAAAGAGTGGCTTGAGGCGAATGGGTTTGATTTCATTATTACCGGTGAGGTCGTTGGCCAGCGTCCAATGTCGCAACTCGCGGCAAAGCTGCGCATTATTAGTAAAAAAACCGAACTAGAGGATCTGCTGGTGCGCCCTTTAAGCGGCAAGCACCTGCCGGAAACCCTGCCCGAACGTGAGGGGTGGATTAAACGTGAGGGGCTTTACGATTTTAACGGGCGCTCGCGCAAGCCGCAAATAGCCCTCGCTCGCGCCTTTGGTTTTAGTGACTGGTCTACCCCTGCGGGGGGCTGCTGTTTTCTGACGGATGAGAATTATAGTCGTAAACTGCGGGATCTCTGGCAGGCGCAGGGAGAGCGACGCTATGAGTTGGATGACATTATGTTGCTTAAGGTTGGGCGACATCTGCGTCCGCTGCCGGAGTTTAAGCTGCTGATTGGCAGGGATGAGGGTGAGAGTAACTTTCTTTATGGTTATCGTAAGCAGTTTATTACCTTAGATATTGTTTCGCATAACGGCCCGATTACCCTGATTGATGGTACAGTAGATGCCACCACGCTGCATTTGGCGGCGCGCATTGCGGCGCGTTACAGTCAGGGTCATGCGAGTGACTCTGTGGTGGTGAATGTGCGTCGCCTTGATGGTAGTGAGTCAACGCTAATGGTTGTGCCACTACCTAAAGATGAGGTTAATCCAGCATGGATGATCTGAGTGCTGCGGTTGCTGCAACCCCCCTTCCCGAGCTAAATCTGCGGCGGTTGCTCTGTCCGCTGCCGGTGATTCGTCTCGAGCAGTATGTGGCAGCCCATCCAGAAGTGACGCAACTACGGGTGGTGGCGACAGACCCTGGGGTTAAACATGATATTCCCGTCTGGTGTCGCATGAACGGACATCGGGTTATCGCGCTTAGTGAAGCGGATGGTGAGATTATCCAGCTGATTCAAATTGGATCGCTTTAGCGTTCGTTGCTATTCAAACTATTATTAAATAAGGGAGTATTTCTGATGGGAAGTCGGCAACAGAGTCAGCGTTATCAGGATATCCGTCGGGTGACCGTGGTCGGCTCGGTGATCGATATTGTGTTATCGCTACTGAAATTAATTTTTGGCTATATCGCTAATTCACAGGCGTTAATTGCCGATGGTATTCACTCACTCTCGGATTTAGCGACCAACGCTATGGTGATGGTGGCGACGCGACAGGGCGATAAAGCCCCCGATGATGAACATCCCTATGGCCATGCCCGGTTTGAGACCGTGGCAACGGTGGCGTTGGGTATTGTTCTGGCGCTGGTCGGGATCTTTATCGGCCTTAGTGCCTATGAGCGCATTAGGCATATTGAAGAACTGGCGCAGCCGGGTGTTTGGGCGCTGGTGGTGGCAATTCTTTCGGTCTTAAGCAAGGAGTGGGTCTTCTATATTACCCTGAAGGTGGCGAAAAAATATGACTCGACGCTGTTAAAGGCGAACGCCTGGCACGCACGTTCTGACTCCTTCTCATCGATTATTGTCATTATCGGTATTGCCGGGGCGATGCTCGGTTATCCCGCCTTCGATGCCTATGCAGCCATCGGTGTGGCATTAATGATTGTTAAGATTGGTGGCGAGCTCATTTATGGTAGTCTGCGTGAGTTGGTAGACTCGGCGGTGGATGAGGAGAAGATTAAGCAGATTAGTGATCTGATTCTGACCATTGACGGGGTGTGTGGCTTTCATCAGTTACGCACTCGGAGCATGGGAGGCAAAACTTTTATTGATGTGCATATTCAGGTTGAGCCGACAGTTTCGGTCTCTGAAGGGCACTATATTGCCGAAGATGTGCGCCTGCGGTTACAGCGTGATATTGACAGCGTTGGTGATGCCCTAGTGCATACCGATATAGAGAGCGAAGATGATATTCATCAGCATCTGCGGCTGCACTCTCGGCGTGAGATTGTTGGCGGGTTGCTCGATTTATGGAGTGCCCAAGGGATAAATGACGGGATTGGCAAATTTACGCTGCACTATCTGCCCAGTGGCACACGGGTAATTGTTGTCGTGCACTTAAGTAACTTTGCTTCCATAGAGGCTGCCAAGGCACAAATTGCGGTTATGGAGGCGGAGGCGGAAAAAGTAGTGGGTTGTGACGAGTTGCGCGTCCATCTTTGCGCACGTTAATGGTGCAACTCTTTTATTAACGCACTAATATGGGGCGTTAATGGCGCGCTGCTAATCCCCATTCATAGCGAGAGTAGCGTATAAATGGGGCTAAATTATCCAGTGTCACGCAGTCGGTGATGTGGCATAATTTGTGCAGACTCCTCTGTAAGCTTGGCATCTGCACTTGCCCCGATTAGTGGTAAGTGAGGCGTGCCTAAAGCGTGATTTTTACAATAGAGGGTTCACCCGTCATCCCTTCCCTTATCTGACCCAACATCCCCGGAGGAATTATGTCAGCAGAAGATGTAATGAAGCTTATCAGTGATACTGGTGCTAAGTTTGTCGATTTTCGTTTTACCGATACGCATGGTACCGAGCATCATGTCACCGTCCCGATTAGCGAAATTAATGAAGATATCTTTACCGATGGTAAGATGTTTGACGGCTCCTCCATTGAAGGATGGCGCGGTATTCATGAGTCAGACATGATTCTTATGCCCGATGCCGCAAGTGCCGTGGCCGATCCTTTTACCGACGAACCGATGGTCAACCTGACCTGTGACGTGGTCGAACCGACGACCATGCAGGGTTATGAGCGCGATCCACGCTCGGTTGGGCGTCGTGCAGAAGCCTATCTCAAAGCAAGCGGCGTTGGCGACAAGGCTTTTTTTGGTCCTGAGCCAGAGTTCTTTATTTTTGATGACGTGCGTTGGGGATCAGATATTAGCGGCAGTTTCTGTAAAGTCGATTCGGAAGAGGCGGGTTGGAACTCCGAGCGTGTCTATCAGGATGGCAATATGGGACATCGCCCAAGTATTAAAGGCGGTTACTTCCCGCTGCCACCGGTCGACTCTCTCCATGATATTCGCGCCGCTATGTGTCTCGCGATGCAGGAGATGGGGCTTCATGTCGAGGTGCATCACCACGAAGTGGCGACATCGGGTCAGTGCGAAATTGGTGTCGGGCCGGCGTCGCTGGTGCGTAAAGCCGATGAGGTGCAGATCCTTAAGTATTGCGTTCGCAATGTAGCCCATAGCTACGGTAAAACCGCCACCTTTATGCCCAAGCCGATTGTTGGTGACAATGGCAGTGGTATGCATGTTCATATGTCGATTATGAAAGATGGCGTTAATACTTTTTCAGGTAATGAGTATGGCGGTCTCTCCGAGACAGCGCTTTACTATATCGGCGGTATTATTAAACACGCACGCGCCCTGAACGCCTTTGCCAATCCTGGTACCAACTCCTACAAGCGTCTGGTTCCCGGCTTTGAAGCGCCAGAGATGCTTGCCTACTCCGCACGCAACCGCTCGGCTTCGATTCGTATTCCGCATGTACAAAATCCTAAAGCGCGTCGTATTGAGGTGCGTTTTGGTGATCCCTCCGCGAATCCTTATCTCTGCTTTGCCGCCTATCTGATGGCAGGTATCGATGGCATTCTTAACAAGATCCACCCGGGCGAAGCGATGGATAAAGATCTTTACGATCTGCCGGCTGAAGAGAAGAAGTCGATTCCTCGTGTTTGCCATAGTCTTGATATGGCACTGGATGCGCTGGATGCCGATCGCGGCTTCCTGACCGCTGGTGGCGTCTTCACTGATGATGGTATTGATGCCTATATCAAACTGAAGATGGCTGATGTCACCCGCATTCGCATGACGACCCATCCGGTTGAGTTTGATATGTACTACTCCTGCTAGAAAGTACGTTCGTTTAGCTACCCCCGAATCTTTCGGGGGTAGTTTTTTAATCGCCCTATCCTTATCGCATTAATGGGATCTATCTATCCTATGCACCGAGATTCAACGAAGTCGCAACGGAGCAGAGGGATCCACGCTTATACCAGCGCTCAACTACAGTCACTGCTTGATAATATTAGTACCGCACTGATAGAGGTCAATCAAAATGGGCTGATCCTCTTTATTAATAATGCTGCCGAAATGGTGCTAAAGACCAGCGCCCATCAGTTGGTGGGAACGCTAATTAGTGATTTGGTGCGTGATGCCGCCCTGCTTGCCGCAATTAATGAAGTGACGCAGCAGGGCAATCTGGTGAGCAAGCGTGGCGTTATGCTCGAGTTAAATCATACGGTTCTTGAACCGGTGAATTTTAATGTCTCACCGATAGAGGGCAGTGCCAATCACGGTGATACTGCGGGCTGCTGTACGCTGATCGAAATTGTACCAATAGAGCAGCAGCTGCGGATGAGCCGTGAGGAGGAGATGGTTGCCCAGCAGTACGCGACCCGTGCTTTAGTTCGCGGGCTGGCGCATGAGATTCAAAATCCGCTGGGGGGTCTGCGTGGTGCTGCGCAGCTGCTCGAGCGTGAGCTTAAAGAGGCGGAGTTGCGTGAATACACGCAAATTATTATTGCCGAGGCCGACAGATTAAAGGCACTTATTGACCGAATGCTTGGCCCGAAGCGCTCACAGCAGCCGCAGTGGACCAATCTGCATGAGGTACTGGAGCGGGTGCGTCAGGTGATTGGTGCCGGCGCAGATGCAACAATAACCCTTCAGCGTGACTATGATCCGAGTATTCCCGAGATTTTTGTCGATAAGGATCAGCTTATTCAGGCGGTGATGAACTTGGTAAAAAATGCGGTGCAGGCGCTTGAAGATCAGGGCGGTACAATTATTTTAAAAAGTCGTGCCGTGCGTCATCACTCGATTGGCAGTCGTATGCACCGTTTGGTCGCACAAATTGAAGTAATCGATAATGGGCCGGGCATTGACGAGGTGATGGGGAAAAATCTCTTTTTACCGATGGTCACCGGGCGTGAGCAGGGCAGTGGCCTAGGTTTGCCGATTGCTCAATCGCTGATTAATCTTAATCAGGGGATTATCGAATGGAGCAGCCGTCCGGGTGAGACGAAATTTACCATCTGCATACCAATTTCAGAACGTCAGGAGAGTCGCTAAGATGGGAATGGTTTGGATAGTTGATGATGATCGCTCAATACGCTGGGTACTTGAAAGGGCGCTAAAGCAGGCGGATATCGCGGTGCGCTGTTTTAGCAGTGGTGATGAGGCGCTAACCGCACTGCACCGTAGTCAACCCGATGTTCTGATTACCGATATTAAAATGCCCGGCATTAGTGGCATTGAACTCCTAAGTCAGATGAACCGCGAGTATGCCGAGATCCCAGTGATTATTATGACCGCCTACTCCGATTTGGATAGTGCGGTCTCCTCCTACCGTGAGGGTGCTTTTGAGTATCTGCCCAAGCCCTTTGATATTGACGAGGCGGTTGAGTTGGCGCGGCGCGCCCTCGCCTATCATACTGCGCCCCCCCCCTGACCCGCAGGCTGGCGTCGCGGTTACGCTGGAACCGCAACGACCGTCGGTTAAAAAAAGTAATGAAATTATTGGTGAGGCGCCTGCGATGCAGGAGCTGTTTCGTGCTATCGGCCGCCTGTCGCAGTCCCATATTAGTGTCTTGGTGACCGGTGAATCGGGTAGCGGCAAAGAGTTGGTCGCCCAAGCGCTGCATCGTCATAGCCCGCGTAGCCACACCCCCTTTATTGCGATTAATACCGCAGCCATTCCCCGCGAACTTCTTGAGTCGGAGCTGTTTGGCCACGAGCGTGGTGCTTTTACCGGCGCCGTGAGTCAGCGTGAGGGGCGTTTTGAACAGGCCAATGGCGGCACGCTCTTTTTGGATGAGATTGGTGATATGCCTGCCGAGCTGCAAACCCGTCTGCTGCGCGTTCTCTCCGACGGGCAGTTTTATCGCGTTGGTGGACAGACGCCGCTGCGGGTAGATGTGCGGATCATCGCGGCAACCCATCAAAACCTCGAAAAGCGGGTAGAAGAGGGCCTCTTTCGAGTCGATCTCTATCACCGGCTAAATGTGATTCGCCTCCATATTCCGCCCCTGCGTCAGCGGCGTGAGGATATACCGCTACTGTTAAATCACTTTTTAACAGTCATTGCCCAGGAGCTTGGCTGTGAGCAAAAACAGCTTGGCAAGGCTGCGCTGGAACACTTTAGCGCCTATCACTGGCCGGGTAATGTGCGGCAACTTGAAAATGTTTGTCGCTGGGTAACGGTGATGTCGCCGGGAAAAGAGGTGGAGGCGAATGATCTGCCCCTGGAGTTACAGCAGCTACCCAGTGTTATCGAGGCGACGGCAATTGCGAATCAGTGGCAGCGCAGTTTAGAAAACTGGGTTGCTGAGCGCCTCACCCACGAAGATGATGAGGATATTCTTAACGAAGTGCTTCCTCGGGTAGAGGAGATCTTAATCAGGACGACGCTTGACCACTGTGGCGGTCGGCGCGCCATGGCGGCAAAGCGGCTCGGCTGGGGGCGTAATACCCTGACCCGTAAAATAAATGAGTTAGGGCTGGAGATTGAGGAGCCGCTGTAGTTGCAGGCAGTTGCCGCGCACTTTGGTGGTGACGATAAAAAAGAGGAGGGAGTGACCTCTCCTCCTCTTTAACTGTCGTGCTGACAGGTTGCCGGTAGTTACGCAGCGGCAGCCTGATTCTCAATAACGCGCTTTGCGGTGGTCTCACTGCGCAGCGCGTCACGGCCCGACGCGGTAGCCATAATATCAATCTTGCGCGGCTTGGCCGCTTCCGGCACTTCGCGAACAAGATCGATGTGGAGCAGCCCATGTTCCAGTTTTGCACCGACGACATGAACATACTCGGCGAGCTGGAACTTGCGTTCAAAGCTGCGCGTCGCAATACCGCGATGCAGATAGTGGCGCTGCTCATCACTCGCCTCTTTGTTGCAGCTTACCTTGAGCGTTGACTCATGGGCTTCGATCTCCAACTCATCTTCGCTAAAGCCCGCTACTGCTAGGGTAATGCGGTAGTTATCCTCACCTATTAACTCAATGTTATAGGGAGGGTAGCCACTGTTATCAACACGCGATGCATTTTCCAGCATATTGGCAATGTGGTCAAAGCCAACAGCAGAGCGGAACAGGGGGGTAAAGTCAAATGTACTCATGATCATATCCTCACATAGAAGCAATATGTTAAACACGATAGTCACGTTCACTAGGAACCGTCACCAGCAGGCTCACCATGAGCCCTGCAATAACAAATATAGAACTTTTCTAGGGTGATTCAAGAGGCGGTAAAATTTTTTTGCCAGTTATACTGAGCGGCTATTAGTGATTATTTCGGTATTCTGGATCTTGGCGACCATGGCCAGCACCGCTTCCGTGGTAATCAGTTGCATTGCAAACGCCTCTTTAACACGACTGCCCCAGGGGCGGGAGGCGGCCTTTGTCCCCCACTTTTGTCGCATGGCCTCAGGGTAGCAGTTTACCGTTGTCTCGGCGTTGAGATAGGGTCTAGCGCGTTCAGGATTGGTGCAGGCGTAGAGACCAATCACCGGTCGCCCTAGGGCGCTGCCCAAATGCGCCGTGCCACTGTCGGGAGAGATGATAAAGCGGGCCTCACTGAGCAGTGCCAGCAGAGTTTTAAGCGGCGTTTTACCAATTAAATTAAGAATGGGAGCGTTGCAGTGGCGAATAATCTCCTCTCCCATGCGTTGTTCAGTTTCACTTGGTCCGCCACAGAGCAACGGCTGCAGGTGATAGTCGTGGTAGATAGCCTCAGCGACAGCACGGTAGCGTTCGGGTAGCCAGTTGCGGTAGGCTTTGCTGGCACAGGGGCTGATAATAAAGTAGCCTGCAGCGGGGCGAAGGGCTTGGGCATTGGCAAACGCAGCCGCAGGAATGGGAATATCCCAGCGCAGCTGACGTTTGTCAGGGGTGATACCCAAGGCATCACTAAAGCCAAAAAAGCTGTCGATAACGTGTTGCCGGGGTTGATAGGCGATTTTTTGGTTACTAAAGAGCCACTGAAAATCCTTGGCGCGTTGGCGATCAAAACCGAGGCGTAGCGGGCTGTTAATAAGCAAGCTAAGCATGCTGGCGCGCAGTGACATCTGTAACATTAACAGCAGATCAAACTGCCGCCCCTGGAGCTGCCGTCTAAGTTGTTGATAAGCCTTTAGACCCGCTTTTTTATCAAAGGGGATAAACTCGACATCAGAAATATCACTCACCAGGGCATATTCACTGCTACCGATAATCCAGGTGATTGAGGTCTCTGGCCAGACGGTTTGCAGCGTGCGTAGCAGCGGCAGAGTGTGGCTGACATCCCCCAGCGCCGAGAGGCGAATTAGGCAGAGGTTGGCAGGTGGCTGTAACAGCGGGAGTTTTATCGGGAGTGACATGAATTGGATGCGCGTTTAAGAAAAATGGCCGATGGTTGGTTACTGTTTGATGCCGACATTCTACCTGATGTCGAGGCGTCACTGTTTTCCCAAGCGGTGAGCAGCAGCCAACAATCGGGTAAAAAAGCGCCGGGTCGCGGCGACGCTTGGTTTTTTGCGACCCCAGCCGGAGAGATGGTGCTGCGTCACTATCGCCGTGGCGGGTTGGCAGGAAAGGTTTATGGTGACCGTTATTGGCGCCTGCCACTGCAAAACGATCCTCAGGCCTGCCGACCCTGGCAGGAGTGGCAGCTGCTGCAGCAGCTGTTGGCCTTGGGGTTGCCGGTACCGCAGCCGGTTGCGGTACGGCTGCAGTGGGACGGGCTCTTCTATCGCGGTGATCTGGTCATGCGTCGCTTGCCGGGCGTGACATTAGCCGACCGACTGCAGCAGCAACCGCTGACGCTTGCAAAGTGGCAAGAGATTGGCGCCCTAATTGCGCGGTTTCATTTGGCGGGATTAGATCATAGCGATCTGAATGCCCGCAATCTGTTGGCAGGCGAAGGCGCAGCCGTTGCCCTCATTGATTTTGATCGTTGCCGATTGCGTCCTGTGGCAGCGTCATGGCGGCAGGCAAATCTTGCCAGACTATTACGTTCATTGCGTAAGTTTAAACGTACTTCTCCCTTCTATTTCGCTGAAAAGCACGATTGGGCAGCGCTGCTGTCGGGGTATGAGGGACAAATGGCGACGGACGTTAATCCGCAGCAGGGGCAGCCTGACGCCAGTGACGTAAAATAATCTGCTGATAATCATCCAATACCGTAGCAAGTTGTGCCACGGTATTGGCGGCACGCACTTCCAGCGCATGGCGCTCCTCTGGGTGGGTAAGCAGCTGGAGCAGGGTGGCGCGAAGCGCGGTCGCATCTTTTACGATTTTAATCGCATCGGCATTGGCTAATGCAGTGACCTCCTGATAAAAATTTTCATAGTGGGGGCCGATAACTACCGCTTTGCCTAGTGCTGCGGGCTCTAACAGATTGTGCCCGCCTTTGGCGACAAAAGATCCGCCAATAATGGTTACTAGGGCATGGCTGAAGAGGTGATAAAGTTCACCAAAGGTATCGGCAAGATAGAGTTCGGTGGTCGGGGTGATTGTTTGTTGGCGGCTGCGAACGGCAATTTTTAGCTCTTTTGGCAATCTTTGCAGAATTGCATTTAGGCGTTGCGGATGACGTGGGGCGATAACTAGCAGCGGACGCAGGGCGGCAGGTAGTTGCTGCCAGGCGGCGACAATAATCGGCTCCTCATGGTCACGGGTCGAGGCGGCGAGCAGATAGGGGCGGTCAGCGGTGAGTGAACGGGCCGGCTGTTGCGCACGATGGGGGGCGGCAAATTTAATGTTGCCAACGGTGCTACAGTGGTTAGGGTTGGCACCGAGTTGAATGTAGGCCGCATGATCAGCCTCACTACGGGCATAGAGCGCGTTAAGCTGTTGCAGGGATTGGCGGTAAAGGTGGCGCAGCCAGCGTGGCACGTTAGCGGTTTTTGGCGAAAGGCGGGCGTTAATGATAATAATCGCGACCCCCTGTTTTTTTGCATAATGAAAAAGATTGGGCCAGATCTCCGTCTCCATCATCACTAAAAGACGGGGTTGCAGCCGCGCAATGCCCCGAGTTACCGCAAAGCCAAAATCAAAGGGAAGATAGCTGTGGTTCAGCGAGGCGAGGCGGTTGCCGGCAATGGTGGCGGCAGAGAAGGTGGTGGTGGTGAGTTGCAGGGGCAGTGTTGGTTGCTGTTGCTGCAGTCGCTCAAGCAGCGGCAGCAGGGCATGGAGTTCACCGACCGAGGCGGCATGAAACCAGAGGGTAGGTTGCCGGTTGTGTGGAGTAAATCCCAGACGTTGGCGCAGCTGGCGCCAACCCCCCTGACGTAGGGACTGGATTATCAGGTAACTGAGCAGCAGGGGGGAGAGCAGCCCCAGCAGCAGGCGGTAGATCAACATGGATAGGGTGATGCGCCCTCCTTCGGACGCGTGCGAAAACGGCGATGGAGCCAGAAATATTGCGCGGCATCACGGGCAATATAGCTTTCGATGCAGGCGTTTATCTGGCGGCAGTCGGCAGCGTCATCACCGTCGCCAAAGGGGTTTAGCGGCGGGAGAATATCGACACTATAGCCGCTGTTGTCGGGGCGGCGCAGACAGAAAAAGGGGATGACAAGCGCATGGCTGCTGCGCGCAAGGCGACTGGTGGCGGTAAGCGTTGCGGTCTCAACTCCCATAAAGGGGACAAAGCAGCTCCCCTTGCGACCAAAATCCTGGTCGGGAAGGTACCAGCAGCTTTGGCGTTGCTGCAAAGTGCGAAGCAGGGCCCGCACGTCACGGTGGGGAATTGCCTGAAGAAAGTAGTGCAGACGCCGAAAACGGGTGTAGGCTTCAAACAGCGGATTTTTGCGTTGTACCTTATAGGCGAAGTGAAAAGGGTGGCTGGCGGCGACAAAGCGTGAGCCAATTTCAAAACTGGTGAAGTGGGCACTGATGAGCAGAATTGCCCGGCCGCTGGCGGCGGCCTGTTGCAAATGCTCCAGACCGTTAATCGTGGCGAGGGGGAGCAGGTGTTGATCCGACCACCACCACGCCATCGCGCTCTCAAAAATCGCTTGTCCGACGTGGCGAAAATGGCGTTTGAGCAGCGTTTGTCGTGCCTCAGGGGAGAGATGTGGGAAAGCTAGTTGTAGGTTGGTCGCGGCAATTTGGCGGCGACAACGCATAAGATGCCGCATTAAGTCACCCAGCACTGCGCCGCAGCGCAGTTGCCAGCGATAGGGGAGCCACAACATTAGGCGCAACAGCAGCAGTGCGATTGCGGTTGGCCAGTGGCGCGGTGCGAGGTAGTGGTGAAAGGGGAAGCGGGCGGGTTGGCTACCGTGGTTGGGTTTGGCGTTATTGACGGCCACGTCGCTGTGCCATTTCACTGCCAATCTCTTTAAGCTCACGACTGCTTAAAATATGCATCGCTAAGGGCATCAGATCGCCCTCCTCCGCCTCCAGATGCGCGAGATGGGCGGCGGTAAATTGGTGCAGCTGTTCAGTGAGTTGCGCCCCTTCCTTCACCTGATTAATGCGTGCCAGCTGTGGTGCGATGCGACTCCAAAGGGATTCGAGATGTTGATGCTGGCCTTTCAGATGGTGAATGATTTCGGCAATTTTTAAGGATTGCCGCACCAGGCGAGGATAGAGGCTCTGCTCTTCATCCTCCTGATGGCGTTTGGCAGCGCCACTAAAATAGCGAAAACTGCCAAGGGCGACAGCAGCGGCATTAAGTCCGAGCTGCCCCTGCGCTACTTCAGCGGCAAGCTGATTAAGCGCCGCACAGTGGTTGCGGGTACGTTGGTGACACGCTTTAAGCAGGGAGAAGGGATCGCTGAAATCGCTAATCTCCTGGGGAAAATAGTGTGGGTCGTTCTGTTTCATCGCGGTTACCGGCGCAAAAAGCGGTTAACTTCGTGAAGATCGGCTTCACTCAGGGTTCCCGCAGCCTGTTTAAGGTTAAGGGTTGCGAGAAGATAGGTGTAGCGTGCCTTGGAGAGATCGCGTTCGACGCGAAAGAGCTCTTTTTGCGAATTAAGCAGATCCACCGTGGTGCGTGTACCGACCTCAAAGCCTGCCTGGGTCGCAGATAGCGCCACTTTTACCGAGGCAAGCGCTTGGCGCTGTGCGGCAACTTGGCTAATGCCGGTTTTTACCCCGAGAAAGGCGCTGCGTGTGGCACGAATGGTGGTTCGTTGTTGCTGTTCGAGGCGCTCTTCCGCCTGACGCTGCATAAAAGTTGCTTCACGAACTTTGGAGCTGTTATAGCCGCCGGTATAGAGGGGCATCTCCATCTGCAGACCGATAAAGGTGGTGTTATTGCTGTTGTTGCTGCTGTCGAAGGCAAGGTTATCGTTGTAGCCGTAACCGGCAATCAGATCGACACTGGGAGCGTTGGCGGCAGCGACACGGCTGGTTGCAAGGCGCATCGCCTCAACATTTTTACGGCTGGCGAGCAGGGTCAAGTTTTGTTCTAGTGCCATCTTTACCCAATTGTCAATATTATCCGGCTCCGGGGCGACCAGCGGAATGTCCTCTCCCAGCGGCATAATCGACTCGGGGGCTTCAGCAATAATTTCGCGCAGTTTTTCCCGCGCATTATCAACGCCACTACCAGCGGCAATCTCCTGGGCAACGACCAGATCGTAGCCTGCCTGCGCCTCATGGACATCGGTAATCGCCGAAAGTCCAACCTGATGGCGTTGCTTAGTCTGATTCAGTTGCTGGCTGATGGCACGCTTCTCCGCCTCCGCCAAGGCAAGATTATCCTGTGCCGCCAGCAGATCAAAATAGGCGGAGGCGATGCGAATAATAATCCCCTGCAGGGCGTTGGCATATTCGGTGTTGGCCTGGTCGATATGGATTTCGCTCTCATCTTTAAGAATCAGGGCATCACGATGGTAGATGCCCTGTTTGGCAGTAATGTCGGCAGTGAGTGGTTGGGTATAACTGCCGGGGGCGTTGCTCGGGCTGTCGTTATACAGCAGATCGACGCCGACGGAGACTTTTGGCAGTAACGCCGAACGCGCCTGGGGACGAAGTTCGAGGGTGGCGTTCAGTGATTCGGCGGCGATAGCCAGTTGCGGATCACGCTCTAGGGCGATCTGGTAGAGTGCCAAGAGATCGGCGGTCTGCATCGGGGCGGCGACGCCTAGGGGTGGAATCGCGGCAAGCAGAAGCGGGGTGAGATGCAGCAGGAGTTTTTTTAGCATAGGGCACCATAACGGGTAAATTAGCGAACTCTTATATTGATGACGATCAGTCTATTTTTCAACTTACAGCGGGTCATTATCGTCTGCCAACTTTAAATTTTTTGCAGTGAATCAAGACGGGTCAGGGTTTATTATAGTATGGCTGATTTTAACGCGAAGATGTCAAGAACTTCGCGGTGCAAAAATTAGCACTTTTTTAGTATCTTCTTATGGGGAGTCGTAGAGACATGGCTGTTGGATATAGAGAGTTGCCGCCACTGGCGGCGGTAGAGGGGATTCAGCTTGGAATCGCATCGGCTGGCGTGAAATATCCCGGGCGGCGGGATCTAGTGGTTATCGCCCTGGCCAAGGGCAGCACCGTTGCCGCCACCTTTACCCGCAATGCGCTTTGCGCTGCACCGGTTACCGTGGCGAAGCGCCACTTACAAACTGCCACCCCTGCCTATCTGGTGATTAATACCGGTAATGCCAATGCCGCCACGGGTGAAGAGGGTGTGCGTCGTGCCCTGGCTTGTTGTCAGGCGGTCGCCGAGGCGGCTGCAGTGCCTACCGCAACGGTACTCCCCTACTCCACCGGGGTGATTGGTGAGCAGCTCCCGGCAGAGAAGATTATCGCTGCCATTCCCGCAGCAATAGCCGATCTGAATGCAGCGCACTGGGCAGACGCCGCAGCGGCAATTATGACCACGGATACGATTGCCAAGGGTGAGTCACAGCAGTTTATCCTGCAGGGGCGAAGCGTGACCATTACCGGCATTGTCAAAGGTTCTGGAATGATTCACCCCAATATGGCGACCATGCTCGCCTATATAGCGACGGATGTCGCGCTACCAGCAGCGCTGCTACAGCAAGCGCTGACGGCGGTGGTGGCGAAAACCTTTAATCGGGTGACGGTGGATGGCGACACCTCGACAAATGATGCGGTGACCTTAATCGCCACCGGCTGTAGCAAAGTGGCGCTTGACAGCCTTGAGAGTGCAGATGGCCAGGCATTTGTAGCCGCCCTTACCGCAGTGGCACTGCGCTTGGCGCAGTTAGTGATTCGTGATGGTGAAGGGGCAACCAAGTTTATTGAAATTGAAGTGAGTGGTGCGCTAAGTAGTGATGAGGCGGCGGTGGTTGGCTTTACGATTGCGCATTCGCCACTGGTGAAAACAGCACTCTTTGCCAGCGATCCCAATCTAGGACGTATTGTCGCTGCGGTTGGTCGGGCACCGATTGCCGATTTACAGATAGAGAAGGTGAATATCGCTTTGGGTAGCGTCGCCTTTGTCGCCAATGGGGCGGTCGCGGCGGGTTATCGTGAGGCCGATGGCGCCCGTGAAATGGCCAAAGAGGAGATAAAAATTATCGTACAAATGGGGCGTGGCGACGCATCAGCAACGGTCTGGACCACCGACTTCTCCTATGAATATGTCAAAATTAACGCCGAGTACCGCAGTTAATGGCCATTGTGAATGATCAACGTCTAGCGGTGGCGGTGGCGGTAGTGCGTGATGCCGCAGGTCGTTATCTGATTAGTCAGCGCCACCCATTGGCGATGCACGGTTCGCAGTGGGAGTTTCCCGGGGGAAAATTAGAGGTAGGAGAGAGCCCTGAGGCTGCCTTGACGCGAGAGCTAGAGGAGGAGCTGGGGATTACGCCGACAGTTTGTCGCCCGTTAATTGAAATCCCCCATGACTATCCGCAGCAGCGGGTCAGGCTGCTAGTCTGGTTGGTCGAGGGTTGGCGCGGGGAACTTGCTGCGGCTAACAGCGATCAGCTGCTGGGGCGTGAGGGGCAGCGGTTGCGCTGGGTGAGCGATAGTGAGTTGGATGCCCTCCCCTTCCCTTCCGCCAATCGTGGAATTATTCAGGCGTTGCGTCTGCCGCCACTGTTGCAAATCACCCCAGAGCCCGGTGAGCGGTCGGCATGGCCGAATTTCCTTAAGGCACTGGATCGGACGCTGGCAACCGGTATCGGTATTTTGCAGTTGCGTTCAAAACGCCTGACGCAAAGCGATAGTGTTGAAGATTACGCTGTACTGGCGGCGATGGTTATTGCACGTTGCCGCCCCTATGGTGTGCCGGTGATGTTAAGTGGCAGTGAAGATCTGGTTCGGCAGCTCGGAGCAGCGGGGCGTCACCTCGATTCGCGGCAGTTACAACAGCTAGGCGAGGGTACGCTGGCAAAGGAGATGCTCACTTCGGTCTCCTGTCATCATCAGGCTGATCTGCTGCGGGCCGCGACATTGGGGGTGAGTTATGCGCTGCTGTCACCCGTGAAAGCGACGGCAACCCATCCCGATGCGCAGCCCCTGGGCTGGCAACAGTTTCAGACGGCGGCTGCCGATTTTCCGCTCCCCCTTTACGCGCTAGGGGGGATGCAACGCTCAGATCTGCCGGATGCTTGGCAGCATGGTGCTCAGGGTATTGCGGCGATAGGCGCGTTGTGGGCAGGTGACTGAAGCGCGAGCGGTTTTGGGGTTGACAAAACGTGGATAAACTATTTCAATTGAGTGAGCGACCGTAGCCAGCAAACCCGCGTTTTCAAGGGTGAAGGGTAGCTACCCAAAATCATTGGAAAGGTGGGTAGGCGGCAAGGTTGCGAAGCCCCATGAGCTTAGACAACCTAAGTGATTGGGGTGAGCGACCGTAGCCAACAACCCCGCGTTTTCAAGGATGAAGGGTATAGGCGCTGAACATTTCAATCCCTATAAATCAGGAGGTGGTATATGCGTAAAGCTTTGAAAGTTTCTGCCTTAACGCTTTTACTGAGCAGTGCGGTATTATCCCAGTCGGCATTTGCATGGAACTGGAACCCGTTTGACTGGTTTGATGATGATGACTGGTACGACTATCCCCCCTACTACGGTCCCTACGGTTATGGGCCGCGTAACTACGGTAATCCTTGGGGATATGGTGGTTATCCCTACTATGGAGGGAATAGTTACCCCTATTATGGTAATCGTAGCTATGGTGGTTATCCCAGTTATGGCGATTTCAACTATCCTAACTATCCAAACTATGGCACCTACTACCCCTATAGTGCACCGGCACCCGTAGCGGCACCGACTGCGCCAGCGCCAGCCACTGCGGCAAAATAGCGGTGACTATTTAATGGTTAAGGGGGATGCGTCTATTCGCCTCCCCCTTTTTTAATGGCGGTTCAGCAGCGGTAAAAGTGGTCTCCGGGATAGATGGCACCAAGAATTACCGGTTCGCTGGCATTGGTGACCGCTGGTAGATTGCCACAGCGACCATGCAGTGTTTCGCGTGCCAGCCAGGCAAAGGCAACCGCCTCAATAACCATCGGATGGTAACCATAGTGACTGCTCTTGCTCAGTTTCACCTCATTCCCCAGCAGCAGCTGCAGGCGCTCCCATAAATAGTGATTGGCGCATCCGCCACCGCAGGCGATCACTTCGTTAACCTCGGGAAGTGAGCGGCGGATCGCCGTGGTGATGGCTGCTGCGGTTAGCTCATGAAGTGTTGCCTGAATATCGACGGCAGCAGGCGGTGTGGTGTCTGCTAGACGCTGACAGGCGATCTCAAGCCAGCTTAGGTTAAAGAGCTCTCGCCCAGTGCTTTTGGGGGGAGGGCGGGAAAAAAAGGGATCGTTTAATAGTGTATCCAAGAGCTCGGGAAGTAGCCTCCCCTGGCGACCCCATGCACCGTTGTCGTCATAGTGGGTGCCGTGGTGACGGGCAATCCAACTGTCGAGCAGACAGTTTCCGGGGCCGCAATCAAAACCGCTGACAGGCTTGCTTAAATCCGCAGGCAATAGGGTGATGTTGGCAATTCCACCGATATTGACGATCACGCGATTGTGCTGCGGATGGCGGAAGAGCGCCGCATGAAAGGCAGGTACTAAGGGTGCCCCCTCACCGCCTGCGGCAATATCACGACGCCGAAAATCCGCAACCGTGGTAATGCGCGTCTGCTGGGCGACGGTATTGGCGTCACCAATTTGCAGCGTAAAGGGTAAGGGGAGGCGGGGTTGGTGACGAATCGTCTGGCCATGACAGCCGATGGCGATTACCGTATCCGCAGATCTCTGACTTTTCGCCAAAAGTTCGGCAATTGTGGCGCTATATTCCAGCCCCAATTGTCGATCTACCGGACCGAGTAGGGCGATTTCATGGGTGGTTGCAGCGCTGGCAAGGTCTAATACAGCCTGACGTAACGGTTCAGGGTAAGGGCGATAGTGGTGTGCCAGCACTTCGGGATGGTGACTTCCGGTCGCGGGGGCAAAGTCCACCAGTACCGCGTCAGTGCCATCACAGCTGGTACCGGACATCAGGCCGATATAGAGCTCGGCCATGGGGTCTACTCGCTTTTTAACGCCAGCTGAGTTTTGCTAATTTGATCCAGTTGCATCACCAGTTTTGCTGAGTGCTGGGTAAAGTTGGCGCGCTGCTGTTTTGGAATTGGGTCGGCGTTTGGCAGGGCAACTGTTAAGGGGTTGCGATGTTCGCCATTAATACGAAACTCATAGTGCAGATGCGGGCCTGTGGCCAATCCGGTTTTGCCGACATAGCCAATGGTATCGCCCTGCTTAACCCTGCTGCCAATCTTAAGTCCACCTTTATAGGACGACATATGGGCATAGAGCGTGGTGTATTTATTAGCATGTTGCAGAACAATCGTCTGGCCATAACCACCTTTGGTGCCAAGTTCAATGACCGAGCCGTCACCCGATGCTTTAATCGGGGTGCCGCTGGCGGCAGCGTAATCAACACCACGATGCGGCCGTTTTTTACCTAGCACAGGGTGAAAGCGTTCGCGCTGAAAACCTGAGGAGATGCGGCGAAAATCAACTGGGCTGCGTAAAAAAGCTTTGCGCATACTCTGGCCATCGGGGGTGTAGTAGTTTACATTGCCTTTGTTGTCAGCAAAACGCAGCGCCTGGTAACGTTTGCCATTATTGACAAACTCGGCAGCCAGTACCGCCCCGTCACCATACTTTTTGCCATCGACAAAGAGCTCTTCGTAAATAACCACAAAGGTGTCCTGTTTGCGAATATCCAAAGCAAAATCGATATCCCAGCCAAAAATGGTGGCGACATCAAGAATCAACTTTTCGGAAAGCCCCGCCTCAAGTCCAGAGAGATAAAAGGAGCTGTTTATAACCCCTTTGGCGTGGGTGACAATAGAGTCAGGCGCACGCTCATTAACCTCCATTTTAAAGCCAGATCCCTGGCGATGGTAATGAACGCTGGTTAACAGTGACGGGTGATACTCAAGTTTTTGCAACACGCCATCTTCCTGATGCAGGCGTAACGCCTCCCCCGGTACAAGCGATGTCAGATAGTTGCCATTCTTTTTATCAACGCTAATCAGCTCATGAAGCTGCCCAGCAGAGATGTCCGCTTTGTTAAAGATAGCGGAGAGGGTATCACCGGATTTAATGGTCAGGTTTTGCCAAGGCACTGTTGTAGTGGCGGGTGAGGCTGTCGTCTGCGGCAGGCGCTGCGGGGTGGATGTTTGCAGCGAAGGTCTGGCGGCAGTTGCACCGGGTGCCTCCAGAGTTAGGCTGGTTTTAAGCAGCCCAGTTGATTCACTGGCAGTGGTTGCTTCGTAGGCTTCAATAAACTCTTTAAAGGATGAGGGTTGATTCGCTGCTGTAAAGTGGCTGGCTGCAGGGGTTGCCACCGGCGTTGGCTCACTCTTTTCTGTGTTGTTAGTTGTGGCGGGCGCTAATGAGGGTAGGGCGAGCGCCTCTTCGGAGAGCGCCGGCGCTGCGGGCGTTATTTGTAACAGAAGAGGGTTAAGATTTAATAGCGAAATGCTTGCATAACTGTTGGTTGGCAAGGTTAGCTGATAGCCGGCATAGCCCAATGAAACAGCAAGGGTAAAGAGCAGTGTTCGTAGAGGAGAGCGACGCTTACGGCGCGGTTGCTCAATGTATTTGAAATCGCGGATAAGCAATGGTGACTACCCTTTGGTCAGTTAAGGTTAGAAAAAGTGTGTCGCAGAAGCTTGATTCTATCTGAATATGAGCTGATAAGGCAATGAGAATATAGCTATATTTGCTTTAGTATTTCACTGTGACAGGGATCGCTGCGGCAGGTAAAAAGTTCTTTTGCGCGGCGACTCATGGTAATCTAAAAAGCAGAAAAGGGTTTAGCCAGAGGATGAAGCTATCTATGAGTACCAGGATCGACGACGCGCTAGCGTTAATTAATCGCGGTGTTGAGGAGTTGCTGCTCCCCACAGAGCTGGAGGCGCGCCTTAAACTTGGGCGGCCACTACGCATCAAGGCGGGTTTTGATCCCACTGCGCCTGATCTTCACTTAGGACATACTGTACTTATAAATAAGTTACGCCAGTTTCAGATGCTGGGTCACGAGGTGCTCTTTCTCATTGGTGACTTTACTGCGATGATTGGCGATCCGACCGGCAAGAGTGCGACACGCCCCTCACTCACCCGTGAACAGGTGGCAGCCAATGCCGAAACCTATCAACAGCAGATTTTTAAAATACTTGATCCAGATAAGACAACAGTGATGTTTAACTCCAGCTGGATGGATAAGTTAAGCTCTGCGCAGCTCATTCAGTTAGCTGCCAAACATACCGTGGCGCGAATGCTGGAGCGTGATGATTTCAGCAAGCGTTACCAGAAGGGTGATGCAATTTCAATCCATGAGTTTCTCTATCCGCTTATTCAGGGCTATGACTCAGTCGCGATGCGAGCCGACATCGAGTTGGGGGGGACTGATCAGAAGTTTAACCTTCTAGTGGGACGACAGCTGCAGGAGCAGTACCAGATGGCGCCGCAAATCGTTATCACCATGCCGATCCTTGAGGGGTTGGATGGGGTGCAGAAGATGTCAAAGTCGCTGGGTAACTATATTGCGATTACTGACTCCCCTGATGAGATGTTTGGCAAACTGATGTCGGTATCCGATGATCTAATGTGGCGTTATTTTGAGCTACTAAGTTTGCGACCGATGGCTGAGATAAAGGCATTACAGCAACAGGTGGCGG
>JADGBN010000030.1 GCA_015231435.1 Gammaproteobacteria bacterium | reverse complement strand
CCGAACAGTACCCATGTGGGCGTCTCACAGCGTATTGAAGCGAGCGAAGAGCGTCAGCGCCTGCGCGAGGTGGTGTCGCGCTGCTCTGATCTGCATCTGCCAGGTGGCTTTATTGTCCGTACTGTGGCAGAGGGGATTAGCGATGCAGCACTGGAGAAGGATGTTCTCTTTTTACGTCGACTTTGGGCGGAGTTTGAACAGCGTATGCGCGATAACAGTGCAGGCATTCAGCTGCTGCATGAGGATCTTTCGCTGCCGCTGCGCACCGTTCGTGATTTAGCTAATGAGGAGGTCGAGCGTATTCGTATCGACTCCCGCACGGTTTATGATCAGGTGCAGCATTTTGTCGAAAAGTTTATTCCAGAGCTGACAGGGCACGTTGATCTCTACACCGGCGAACCGCCCATTTTTGATATCTATGCGATTGAAGAGGAGATTCAAAAGGCCCTTAAGCGCAAGGTGGTACTGAAGTCCGGTGGATATCTGATTATTGATCAGACCGAGGCGATGACGACTATTGATGTGAATACCGGCGGCTTTGTCGGCCATCGTAATCTTGAAGAGACTATTTTCAAAACTAATCTCGAAGCGACACAGGCGATAGCGCGACAACTGCGGCTGCGTAATTTGGGCGGCATTATTATTATCGACCTTATCGACATGGCTGATGAAGAGCATCAGCGCATGGTAGAGCGGTCGCTGGAGCGGGCGTTGGAGCGGGATCATGCGAAAACACAGATCTGCCGCGTGTCGCAGTTAGGGTTAATTCAGATGACCCGCAAGCGCACCCGTGAGAGTCTTGAACATATTCTCTGCGAGACCTGTCCGACCTGTAACGGCCGTGGAACGGTGAAGAGCCCAGAGACGGTCTGCTTTGAGATTTATCGTGAACTGGTGCGTGAGGCACGCGCTTTTGCCTCGGAACAGATGCTAGTTCTGGCGGCGGCACAGGTGGTTGATCTGATGCTTGATGAGCAGTCCACTGCGGTGGCAGAGCTTGAGGAGTTTCTTGGTTGCTCGATCCGTTTTCAGGTTGAGAGTCTCTATACGCAAGAGCAGTTTGATATTGTGCTGATGTAGTTGGCAACGAGGTGAAAATGGACAAGCTGATGGTGACTTTGGTACTTCTGCTCTGGTTGCATGAGGGCTTTGCTGAAGGGGCGACCCCGACGACAGGGCTGTTACCGGTAACCATTTCGCGCAGTGAGTGGCAGTTGCCGCGTTCCGGGGAGCTTCTGTTACAGAAGGAGGAGCTGCGTCAGCTAATGCAGCAGCTGGCGCAGGTTGGCGGGGTGCTGCTAATGCGTTATCCGGGCGGTGATGAGGGGGTGTTTTGGGCGGGACAGCTGGAGAGTTGGCTGATTGCCTTGGGCTTGTCGCGCCAGCGTATGCGTCTGTTGGCGGGTGTGCAGGGCAATTCGGGGATGAACAGTGATGAGTTCATTACTTTAGAACGGATAAAGGAGTAGAGATTTTGCAAAAGATAGCCGCTATTCAGATGGCGTCGGGCCCTAATCTGAGTGCCAATTTAATTGAAGTAGAGCGTCTGATTGCCAAGGCAGTTCAGGCAGGCGCCAAGCTTGTCGCCCTGCCGGAAAATTTTGCCATGATGGGTATGGATGAACATGACAAGCTCGATTATCAGGAGGTTCTTGATGCGCCGGGGCCGCTGCAGCAGTTTCTTTCCCAGACGGCAAAAAAGAATCAGATATGGCTTATCGGCGGCACGATTCCGGTGAGCAGCCCCGATCCAGATAAGATCTATGCCTGTTCCATTCTTTATAACGATAAAGGTGAGTACGTCACCCACTATAATAAAATACATCTTTTTGATGTGCGCATTGAGGAGAGCCAAGAGAAGTATCAGGAGTCGTTGACGATCGCCTCAGGCAACCGGGTCGTGGTGGTCGATACCCCCTTTGGCCGTCTCGGTATGGCTGTCTGTTACGACTTGCGTTTTCCCGGACTTTTTCAGCAGATGGCCGAGCAGCGGGTAGAGATTATCTCTCTCCCTTCAGCCTTTACCGCGATAACCGGAAAAGCGCATTGGGATATTCTGGTGCGTGCCCGTGCGATTGAGAGTTTGAGTTATCTCATTGCGCCGGCGCAGGGTGGTTATCACCGTAACGGGCGTGAGACCTATGGGCACACGATGATTGTTGATCCTTGGGGAGTGGTTCTTGATAAGTTGCAAAGTGGTAGCGGTTATGTGATTGCCCCGCTGGATTGCAAGCGCCAAGGCGAGATCCGTCGCAACTTTCCGACGCTAAAGCATCGTCGCACCAGTTGTCAGTTGCTCTAACCCCGTATCTGGGTTAATCCCTAAAAAAACAAAAACCCCGCAACGCGGGGTTTAAGTTATTGAATTCAGCTCCTGTTATCCGATCTGTCGCCGGTTACTGTGCCGATTCGTTTATCAGACGGGGGTAACGTCCTCAGCCTGAGGTCCCTTCTGACCCATGGTCACAACCATAGTGACACTTTGACCTTCCTGGAGGGATTTACGACCTGAACCGTTAATGGCACTGTAGTGGACGAAAACGTCCTTACCGTTTTGCTGCTCAATAAATCCATAGCCCTTTTCATCATTGAACCACTTCACGGTACCTTCGATACGATTTGACATATTACTCTCTTACAATTACAAAAAAAATGCTGAAAATCAGCGTTATCATCGACTCGACCGAGGTCGAATCACACACTTTGGGTCTCAATACCCACACTGAGTATACCCCTGTTGTTAAAAAAAACCTAAACCTTTTTTTATGATTCGCAAAGATTGTGTGAAAAAAATTTTAGCATCAGAATAGTTCGCGGGTAATCGCTTCAACGGTACGCCCACTGCCACCTTGGCCGGTGCCGCTGTGGCTCTCCTCTTCGGGAAGATGATCTTCGCGAAAGTACTCAAAAATAGCGTCAGGGTTATCTGCACCCGTGAGCAGGCCGTTCTTTTTATCAATGCGACGGGAGACAATATTGGCAGGGGGCTCCATCGTTGACTCTGGAATCCCCTCCAGTGCGGTACGCATATACTCCATCCACATCGGCAGTGCGGCCTTGCCGCCGGTCTCATTAGCGCCTAGGTTGCTTGGGGTATCAAAGCCCACCCAGGCGACGGTGGCGACCTTGCTGTTATAGCCGCTAAACCACGCATCACGCTGGTCATTGGTGGTACCGGTCTTGCCTGCAAGGTCATTGCGCTTTAACTCCATCGCCCGGCGACCGGTGCCATAACGCACCACATCCTGCATCATGCTGCGAACTAAAAAGATATTGCCCGCTTCAATCTGACGCGGCGCAACGGGGTAAGCAGGTGGCGTGCTGGGGATTTCGTTGTTGGTGTTTTCACAAGCGGGGCAGATCCGCAGCGGTGTTGCCTGAAAGAGGGTGGCACTGCCACTCTCATCGATCCGATCGATAAGATAGGGATCGACCTTGTAACCGCCATTCGCGAGAATGGCGTAGGCGCGGATCATCTCCAGTGGTGTAAATGAGCCGGTGCCAAGGGCAAGGGAGAGATTGGCGGGCATTTTTGCAGTGGGAAAACCGAAGCGCTCCAGATGTTGCAGGGCGGTTTTAACCCCGACGCTGCGCAGGAGGCGAATTGAGACGAGGTTGCGTGAATGGATGAGCGCTTCACGCATCCGCGTCGGGCCATAAAATTCACCGCTGTAGTTCTCTGGGCGCCAGTCAGCTTCGAGGCTGGCATCTTCAAAGACCACCGGTGAGTCATTAATCATTGAAGCGGTGGTAAAACCGTTCTCCAACGCCGCCGAGTAGATAAAGGGTTTAAAGCTGGAGCCGGGTTGCCGTTCTGCCTGGATAACGCGATTAAATTTACTCTGGTAGAAATCAAAACCGCCAACCAAGGCAAGAATTGAACCATCCTCTGGATCAAGGGAGACTAGCGCACCGGCGACCTGCGGAATTTGTGCAAGTTGATAAGTGGCTGGTTGCGCCGCTGCTGCAGTCGCGGGTTTCACTGCTTTGATGTCAGGTTCGTTGACAAGCAGACGAACGACATCGCCCACTTTAACAATATCGCTGCTCTGGCTGGGTGCCTTGCCGCGCTGGTTAAGGGCGATAAAACGGCGTGCCCAGTTAATATCGTCCCAGGCAAGGTCGATCGTTTCGCCATTTTTAAGCCCGACGCGACCCCCCTTGCCGTTGGCGATCTGGGTGTTAAGAACAATAGCGGGAAGCAATCCCCCCTGTGTCTGGTAGGGTTCCAAAAGAGCCATCCAGGTGGCACTGCCGGCATTGGCAGGTAGTGGCAGTTGTGCTTCAGGGCCACGATAACCGTGGCGCTGCTCATAGGCGACAAGCTGGTTACGCAGGGCACTGTTGGCAGCGCGCTGATTTTTGCTTTTGACCGTGGTGTAGACATGGTAGCCGTTGTTATAGGCATCCTCACCAAAGCGGTCGAACAGCGCGGCACGCGCCATCTCTGCGACATAGGGGGCATCCAAATCGATTTCGGTGGTATGCAGTTTTGCGGTTATCGGTGCCTCCCTTGCCGCCGCGAATTGGGCATTGTTAATAAAGCCAAGTTCAGCCATCCGGCTGAGAACGTAGTTGCGCCGTGCGATCGCCTTGTCGGGATTGGCCAGCGGGTTGGCGGCAGAGGGGGCTTTAGGCAGCCCCGCAAGCATCGCCATCTGCGCCAAGGTGAGTTCATTAAGCGGTTTACCATAATAGACCTGCCCTGCGGCGGCCATGCCGTAGGCGCGTTTACCGAGGTAGATTTTATTCAGGTAGAGCTCCAGGATCTCATCCTTGTTTAACTCCTTTTCAATTTTCAGCGAGAGAAGAATCTCACTAATTTTGCGCAAATAGGTCTTCTCGCGGCTTAAAAAGAAGTTGCGCGCCACCTGCATGGTAATGGTACTGCCACCCTGTCCCTTCTCGCCGGTGCGTAACAGATTAATCGCCGCACGACTTAAACCGAGCAGATCGACCCCCTGATGCTCATAAAAGCGGCCATCCTCCACCGCAATCACCGCCTGACGTAACTGCAGGGGAAACTCGGCGAAAGGGAGCGGTGTGCGTTTCATCTCGCCAAATTCGGCGATAAGTGCACCATCACGGCTGTAGATTCGCAGCGGCTCTTTCAGGCGCACGTCACGCAGGGTTTCGACACTGGGGAGTTGCGGTTCAAGGTGACGGTAAGCTGCATAGAGAACCACACCGCCCAATAGCGCCATAAAAAGAGAAAAAAGGGTCAAGCGGTAGAGAAGTCGCAGCATAATCGCGGGGCGTAAACCTTAAAAATGGATGGTAGCCAAGAATAAATCGGGAAAGATAATTGACGAAGGTCTATACCCGTCATCCTTGAAAACGGTGGTTCGTTGGCTGAACTTAATCACCCTAGGCTCACCCCAATCACATAGTTAATCTATGCTCATGGGGATTCGCGACTTTGCCGCCTTCCATCATTTCCAATGATTTTGGGTATATTATAACAACTCCCCAAGATGCGCGAAGCCAAATCCGCTATACTTTTCAACCCTCCTATTCATGCGCTATTGACCATGCCCCTATCTGCCGAAAATCTTTCAGAAAAGCCGTGGACCGGCCGCTTTAACGCTCCGACTAACGCCTTTGTTGAGGCGTTTACCGCCTCAGTGGGCTTTGATCAGCGTCTTTATCACCACGATATTGCCGGCTCCGTCGCCCATGCAACAATGCTTGCAGCGGTTGGGCTATTAACCACAAGCGAGTGTGATGCGATTGTTTCTGGTCTTCAGGAGATTGAGGCGGAGATAACGCGTGGCGAGTTTGTCTGGTCGATTGCGCTGGAAGATGTGCATATGAATATCGAAAAGCGGCTGATTGCCAAAATTGGCGATACGGGGAAAAAGCTCCATACAGGACGCTCCCGCAATGATCAGGTGGCAACCGATGTACGCCTCTATTTGCGCGATGAGATCGATTTTATCGATGCGGCGTTAATCCGTCTGCAGCGCACCCTAATTCAACTCGCGATGGCCGAGGCAGAGACGATTCTTCCCGGGTTTACTCATCTGCAGACGGCGCAACCAATCACCTTTGGGCATCAGATGCTGGCATGGAATGAGATGTTACAGCGTGATCGTGAACGTCTGCGGCAGTGCCGGCAGCGTGTCAATATTATGCCGTTGGGCTCGGCGGCGTTGGCGGGGACAACCTATCCGATAAATCGCGAAATAACCGCCAATCTGCTGGGCTTTGCCGAGGTCGGGCGCAACTCGCTGGATGGCGTCTCTGATCGCGATTTTGCCATTGAGTTCTGCGCCTTTGCATCATTGCTAATGATGCATCTGTCACGCTTTTCCGAGGAGCTGATTCTTTGGAGCTCGGCGCAGTTTGACTGGGTCGATTTAGGGGATGCCTTCTGTACCGGGTCATCAATTATGCCGCAAAAGAAAAACCCCGATGTGCCGGAGCTGGTGCGTGGCAAAAGTGGCCGAACTTTTGGCAATTTAACCGCGCTGTTGACGCTCATGAAGAGCCAGCCACTCGCCTATAATAAAGATAATCAGGAGGATAAAGAGCCGCTTTTTGATACTGTGGATACTGTCAAGGGGTGTTTGCGGGTCTATGCCGATATGATGGGGCAGATCACCCTAAAGCGACAGGCGATGTATGCGGCGGCGACGCGCGGTTTTGCTACCGCGACAGATCTGGCGGACTATCTGGTGCGTCTTGGTGTTCCCTTTCGTGATGCCCATGAGATGGTCGGTAAAGCGGTCGCCTACGGAATTAGCTCAGGTAAAGATCTGTCGCAGATGACGCTGGAGGAGTTAAAGCGCTTCTCACCGCTCATTGCCGAAGATATTTTTACGGTACTAACGCTGGAGGGTTCGGTTGCGGCGCGCAACCATCGCGGTGGTACCGCCCCCGAACAGGTGCGCTTGGCAGCAGCAGAGGCACTTCAACGGCTTGAAGGATAACTTTATGGGAAGAGGGTGATGCAGAAAATAAAGGCGGTGAAGCTGCTCAGAACCATCTGGGTGTCGCCACAGCTGCGCGCTGTTTTGTTGTTCTCACTGCTAATTACTCTGATTTTTCCGCTCTACAATACCTATGTCACCTATCCGGAATATAACGCACTGCTCACTCTTTTTGTCGAGGATGATGCTTTGCGAGTGGGCAAACATCTGAGTCAGCCACTGGTTGAAGCTAAAGAGAGGCTGCTTCAGGGGGCGTTGCCGGAGGAGTTTATTGCCACGGCTGAGACGGTCAGAAGTGACTTTGAGCTGGATAAAATTAAGGTCTTTGATCGCTTGGGACGGGTGCTCTATTCGTCAAACCCTAAAGAGGTGGGCACCCTCAATCAGCATGACTATTTCCATGTGATTGTGGCAACGGGCTCTCCCTACTCAAAACTGGTGAGCAAAAGTGACACCACTGCAGAGGGTCTTGCGGTTGATCGTGATGTGGTTGAGAGTTACACCCCCATTATGAACGGCAGTACCTTTATCGGTGCTTTTGAACTCTATTATGATGTCACCGGACGCAAGCGGTTAATCGATCAATTGCACTTTCGCTCGACATTACAGTTAATCTTGTTGGCGGTACTATTAATCGCCATCCTGCTGGTGGTGCAGATGCGTTCAGCCGTTTTTGTCCGTAGTCGTGATCAGGCGTTAAGCGCTTTAAGTGACAGTGAGGCGCGGTTTCGTAATATTGCCTCTTCGGCACAGGATGGGATTATTGAGATCGATACTTTAGGACGCGTCGCTTTCTGGAATCAGGCTGCGCAGCGAATTTTCGGTTACTCCGTCAGTGAGGCGATAGGCCACGATATTTTGCAACTGATTGCACCGCAGCAGCTGCAGCAGGCAGCGCAACAGCACTTGATAACGTTGCGGCAGACGGGGATGGGGGCGTTCGTCGGGAAAACGACTGAGACTATCGGTGTGGGTAAAGATAGACGGGAGATCCCCCTCGAGGTCTCAGTTGCCGCAGTGCAGAGTAGTGATGGTTTTCGTGCCATCGGTATCTTTCGTGACATTACCCAGCGCAAAAAGATCGAGGTGGAGCTGCGGCTCGGCTCCAGTGTGATTGAGCATGCGATGCATGGTATTACCATTACCGATGCGTCAGGCATTATTCAGGTGGTTAATCCCGCCTTTACTGCAGTCACCGGATATAAAGCTGAAGATGTCATCGGGAAAAGCCCAAGAGTTCTTAAGTCAGGGCGTCATGATGCGGCGTTTTATCGCAATATGTGGCAGTCGTTGCGGGAGCGGGGCAGTTGGGATGGTGAGATCTGGAATCGCCGTGCAGATGGGGAGATCTATCCTGAGCGGCTCAGTCTCAATGCCATCTATGATGATCGGGGTGAAGTCAGCAACTATGTGGCGCTCTTCTCTGATATTACGACACAAAAAAAGACGGAAGCCGATCTGCAATATCTTGCCTTCTACGATCCCCTGACCGGTATTGCCAACCGTATGCTGTTTCATGAACGTCTGGATAGAACGCTTAAAGAGTTTAAACGTCTGCCGGATGACAGGCGGCAGATAAAGTCAAAAAATGCGCTGCTATTTATTGACCTTGATCAATTTAAACAGGTGAATGATACCTACGGCCATGAGATTGGCGACCTGTTACTGAAGGAGGCGGCAAACCGCATGGTCGCCAACGTTCGTGAGATTGACACCGTTGCCCGTCTGGGTGGTGATGAGTTTGCCATTATTATTAGGGGTATTGCCCTGCATGATGTCTGTGAGAAGATTGCGGCTAATCTTATCGCGGCGCTGTTACAGCCCTTCTACTGTAACGATATCGAGTGTCATATTGGTGCCAGTATCGGCATCGCGATCGCGCCTGATAATGGTGAGTCGGTGGATGAGCTGCTTAAATGTGCCGATAGTGCGATGTATGCTGCCAAAAAAGGGGGCGGAAATCGCTATCACTTTGCCACGGGGTCACCGCAGTAGCAAGGGTAGAGCGCGCTAGCTGAGAGACTGAGTGACGTTGTCTGATTAACCGCTTGTTTAAGCCTCTATTTTGTGGTCAAACCATAACCACAGTGTGGTGTAGGGGTCGATGGGTAGGGTTGCGGGCAGGGTTAGCGTGGTGTCGCTTAGGAGTTCATGGCCGCTTTTGCCACTGAGATTGGCAGGGAGGGTTGCAGTTAGAGTGGCCTCCCCAGGGTTGCCAAGAGCGAGCAGGCTCGATTGGCCATCCAGCGCAAAGCGCCAGAGCGCGAAGAGTTTGTCGCCTGCTGCCACGCTCTGTTGTGCCGCTTCGGGATGAAAAACAGCATATTTTTGACGAATCGTCAGCAGTCGTTTAACTTCACTGAAAAGCTGGGCATTCAGACTCTTCTGTTGTTGCAACTGGGCTATCAAAGTATCGAAGTTGCAGCAGAAGCGGCCATGGGCATGGGATCGCTTGTCTGCCAGCGGTGAACCGTTGCGTGAAGCGACGGTAAAGCCCTCAATATAAAAGGTGGGAATACCGCGCAGGGTTAAAAGAATGGTGTGGGCAGCAATTGCCGCTGCAAGGCGTTTGGCCTCACTATGGTCACCGCCAGCGGCGAAGGCGTCCACCAGCGGAATGTTCAGACTGTAGGGGCGCATCTCGGTTGCCGCATTGGCGCGCATGGTAATAATGCCACCGCGCTGGCGCATCTCGTGCAGCAGATTGTCAATGGCACTATTGGGCAGCAGATCGTTGAGGGGTTGCAGCAAAAAGCCCTCCGGAGAGGTAAGACAGTTAAGATAACTGCAGCTGTCCGGCGGCGGCTGGTGGCTGGCAAGGTAGCGGGTCAGGTCGCTGCTGTCGCCACTGTGCAGGGTGTAGAGGAGTAGTGCCGGGATTGGCTGTTGATAGACCAGCTGGCTCTCATCGCCAGCGCCAAAGTAGCTGCATGTCTGCACCGTCGGCAGGTCGGTTTGGGTGACCAGTCGCGAACCCGGTGCGGCACTCTGCATCAGCAGGCGTAGCAGTTTGACGATAGTGTGGGTTTGCGGCTGATTAACGCAGGAGGTTCCCTGCTCTTTCCAGATGTACTCCACCGCCTCAAGGCGGATAAAACGGCTCCCTTTTCCTAGATAGAAGAGAAGAATATCGACCATCTCGAAGAGGAGTTGCGGGTTCTTGTAGTTAAGGTCAAACTGATTGTGGCTAAAGCTGCTCCAGAGGTGACGTCTGCCGCGTTTGGTCTGCACTTCAGTGACCAGGGGGCGATGCTCTGCATCACCGCAGAGGGGGTGCTCCTCCTCTATTTCAATAAAGAAGTCGCAGCCTGGCTTGAAGCCATTCACAAAATCAAGAAACCAGCTGTTCTCCCTTGAGACGTGGTTAATAATTAGATCGGTCATTAAGTTAAACTGCTCGCCGATACGCTCAATGTCGTACCAGCTGCCATACTCCGAGGCGACGGCGCGGTAGTCGCTTATCGCGTATTCGTTATCGGTGCTGGCAGGAAAGTAGGGGAGAATGTGAACGGTAGAGACGAGGCCCTGTAACGGTTCGCTGAGAAAGTAGTTAAGTGTTTGCAGGGGGTGTTTGTCGCGGCAGATGCTGTCGCCGTAGGTGACGATAATTGCATCGCGCTCACTCCAGGGGGCAAAAGTCGGTTGCTCATGCATTTTTTTAAACGCAACCAACTTGCCACGCAGACGCATGGTGAGGGTAGTGCAGAGCTTCTTGCCGTAGAGTGACTCCAGATATTCACTACAACGTCGATTAAAGTCTGCAGGAAAAACATCCGTTTCAGCCATCGCTGTGCAACCCTGTAACCTATAAATGAAATTAGATTATACTCACAAGCAGATGAAAGCGTGTAGAAATAATGTGTAATTGGTATGTTTATATGGTGCGATGCAGTGATGCAACGCTCTACACGGGGATCACCACCGATATGCCGCGACGCTTGCAGCAGCATAATGGCGAGGTTGGTGGCGGGGCGAGGTATACACAGGGACGGCGTCCGGTGGTTGTCGTCTATCTGCAGAGGTGTGAGAGTCGTGCGGTGGCGTGTCGCCGGGAGTGGCAGATTAAGCAGCTTGGTCGAGATGCCAAAGAGCGGCTGATAGCAGAAAAAAACAACCCCCGCAGCGATTAGGCGGCAGGGGTTGTTTTGGGGTGAGCGTTAAGCCCGCTTACTGTACCTGAGCGATCATATACTCAACAGCGCTTTTAAGCTCATCTTCGCTACAGGTCATGCAGGTACCGCGGGGTGGCATGGCGCCTTTACCATTCAGGACGGTTTGCATGAGGGCATCTATGCCCGTGGCAATACGCGGCTCCCAGGCAGCCTTGTCGCCAAATTTTGGTGCACCGGCGGCACCTGTTAAATGACAGGCAAAACAGGCAGATTTATAGACATCCTCGCCGGATTTGGCGGCTGCAGGCGTGGCAGCAGCAGACTGCTCGGGAGCAGCAGCGGCTGCGGCTGTTTCAGGGGCTGCGACTGCTTCGGGTGCGGCAGCAGGCTCAGGAATAATGGGTGCTCCGGTATTCACTTTGCCAACGGGGGTGATGCGATCAACCGTGGTCTTGCTGTCAGCGGGTGTTGTTATGCTGGTGGTTAGCATATAAAGGGCAAAAGCGATGCTAATGGCGGTTATGGCGTAGATGGTTACGGAACCACGTTGGTTATATCTCTTCACAAAATTCTCCTGAGCGTAATGGTATTAAATGATGGTCTGGCTAGCTTGATGTTCTAAAGTATATCAGAGATAGCTGATATGCCCAATGCCATTACATCATCGGTGATCGCTGGCGCGTCGACTAGGCAGCGGCGGGCGTGTCAAAAAGAAACTTCTCCATTTCGCTTTCGATCATCTTGCGATGCTTGGGATCGATAGGTGAGAGGCGATATTCGTTAATCATCATCGTCTGTTGTTTCATCCACATCTGCCATGCTTCCGCAGAGATGTTATCAAAGATACGTTTGCCCAGATCGCCCGGATAGGTAAGACGCTCAAGACCGGGTAGTTCACGGCCAAGTTTACTGCAGTGTACGGTTCTACTCATTAAGACTCTCCTGTAGCGCTGTTAGGCGGATTCGCAAGGGCGGCAAAAAGCCGTTTAATTGGGGTTGGCAAGGCAACAGCAGGCGATGCGGCTGTTGAATCAGGGGCGCATTTATACCAGAGAGTGGCGCCATTTTCCTTAATTGTCGATTTGACATGGTGCAGATCCCCACCCTTTAGCTGCAGCAGCAGCGGCTCCAAGTGCAGACGAAAGTGGGTAAAGTCATGGGTGATGGGCGGTAGCTGCCGCTGTAAGGTGCAGTTAAGTCCCAGTTTTTGCTGACACCAGATTTCAACCGCCGTTATCTGTTTAAGGTCTGGCGACCACTCCGGTGGTGACCAGAGGCCGCCCCAAATGCCGCTGGGGGGGCGTTGTAGCAGCAGATAGTGCTGATTTTGCTCAATGAGCAGCAGGTAACAGTGACGCTGCGGGCGCTCTTTACGGGTGGCAGCTTGCGGGTAGGCGGCAACAGTGTCAGTGGTATGAGCAAGGCAGTGTGACTGCAGCGGACAGCGGCTGCAGAGGGGGGTGTGGCGACGGCAGATGAGCGCTCCCAAATCCATCACCCCCTGTGTATAGATATCACCTTGCTGTGGCGGCAGCAGATCTTCGGCAAGCTGCCAGAGCTGCTGTTGTGTCGCCGCATGGTTCACCGCGCCGGAGATGGCAAAGTAGCGACAGAGAATACGCCGTACATTGCCATCTAAAATTGCCGCAGAGTGGCCAAAGGCGAGGGAGAGAATCGCGGCGGCGGTGGAGCGTCCTACGCCGGGGAGGCGCTGCAGTGCAGTAGCCGTGGCGGGAAACTCACCGTTAAATTCGCTTACCACCATCTGTGCGGCACGCTGCAGATGACGACAGCGCGCGTAGTAACCAAGGCCGCTCCAGAGTGTCAGCAGATCGTCAAGCTGCGCTGCTGCCAACTCCGCCACCGTTGAGAAACGTTCGGTGAAACGGACAAAGTAGGGGATAACCGTAGCCACCTGCGTCTGCTGTAACATCACCTCCGAGAGCCAGACGCGATAGGGCGTGCGTTGCAGTTGCCACGGTAGATCCTGACGTCCGTACTGCTGCTGCCATTGAATAATGGCTTGGGCAAAGTTCATCGAGATCGGCGTGCTACTTGCTGGTGAGGGTGAGCACACCATCCCAGTCTGGCGGCGGCGGCGTGACTAAAAATTCACGGCTGCGCTGCTGGTAAATCTCGCCACATTTATCATCGGGGTAGCACTCCAGATAGTGGTTAAAGGCCTCTGTCGCACCCTGCCACTGTTGCTGGTTATAGAGGGTCATTGCCGATTCCCAGGTCGCAACACGTTGTGCGGCCTCTGTATCGTTGCGGCGCCCACAAAGTTCGTAAATGGTAATGGGGATCTCTTTACCCTTCACCCGCACTTTATCAAGCTCACGGCAGAGATAGTCCGCTGCCAGTGCGGCGCAAGTCGTTTCGCTCACCACAATATGGACACCGTAGGGTTTGCACAGCCCCTCAAGGCGTGAGGCAAGGTTCACTGAATCACCAAGGGCGGTGTAGGTAAAGCGAAAGCTGGAGCCAAGATTGCCGACAATTGCTTCGCCAGAGTGAATACCGACGCCAATGTTAATCGGAAAGATGTGGTCAAGCTCAGGGCAGCAGTCGCGTACCGAAGCGAGTTTGGCGATCATTCCCAGCGCCGCTTCGGCGGCGTGTTGCGGATGTTGTGGCGTCGGGTGGGGGGCACCAAACAGCGCCATTACCGCATCGCCGATATATTTATCAAGTGTCCCCTGATGCTCCAGTACCTGCTCGGTCATCGGGTCCATATAGCACTTGAGAAATTGCGCCAGTTGCGTCGGGGTGAGCTTTTCCGAAATGTTGGTAAAGCTGCGAATATCAGAGAAGAGAATGGAGATATTGAGGTTGTCACCGCCAAATTTTAGCAGCTCGGGTTTTTTCGTCAGCTCCTCGACCAAATCGGGGTGAAGATAGCTTTTAAAGGCATCGCGCACCGTTGAGTAGTAACTCTCGACGGTCAGAGAGAGGTAGAGGGTTAGCACAATGTAGCAGAGCAGCCACGCCGCCAGCGGGTAGACCAGCGCCACCCAAAGGTTGGCGGTGACAAAAAAGTAGTAGTTACCAGCGCTGTAGAGGGTAATGACCAGCAGGGCAAAGCCGTTACGCAGAACATTGTGGCTGATGCGCGGCAGGGCAAAAGCGAGCAGCAGAATAAGCAGCAGCATGGTGACAATATCGGTTAAAAATTCGAGATTGGTGCGCACCAGGTTATTGCCCTGCAGCATATTCTCAAGCGCGGTGGCCTGAATCTCAAGCCCCGGAAAGGCGGGGCCGAAAGGGGTGGTGTGGGCGTCATATACACCCACCGCAGTGACCCCAAGCAGGATAATGCGATCCTGTAGCACATGGGTGTCCAGAGTGCCGTTCAGAATATCAACTGCACTATAGGTCGGAATGGTGGCGGCGGGGCCAAGGTAGTTCAGGGAGATAGCGCCGAGCTCATTGGTAAAAATATCAAAGGACTCTTCGAGCATAAAAGAGATATGGCTAATGCCATACGCTTCGACATTAAGAAAAATGGGGGCATCGCCCATGGCATGATTGAGGGTTTTCAGGGCGAGTGAGGGGTAGAAGTTATCCCCGTAACGCATGAGTAGCGGGCCTTCACGAATCACGCCATCGGCGCCGGGGGGAAAGTTAAAATAACCAGAACCCGGCCCGGCTCGGCTAATCACCTCAATATTGGGGGTAACGCCATAGCCGACATAGCTGGGAAAGGTCTCCAGACGGCTTTTAACGGCAGTAATCGCGGAGGAGGCAAGCATCTGCTGTTGCTGGCGCCTTTGATCATCACTTAAAGGCGAGGTTACCTGAGCGGGGTTGGTATAGAAGAAGTGACCGGTCACTACCTGCCCTTTAGCGATCTCATCCGCCAGCACCTCATCGGGTGAGCGCTCCAGAAGCAGTGACTCAAGACGTTGAAAGGTCGTACTGTCACGCAACGCTATCTCGCGCAGCTGCTGTAACATCTGTACCCGTTCAGATTCGGAAAAGACAATATCCAGCCCGATGACCACTGCGCCCGCCTCACGAATTTTAGCAATGAGTTCTGCCAGCAGCAGGCGCGACCACGGCCAGCGTCCAAGGGTATCGAGACTTTTATCATCGATGGCGACAATGGCGACATTGCCGGTTGGCGGCAGGGTACCCCGCAGTTGAAAACGGGCATCCATCAGCCGTCCTTCAATGTCATTCACTATTTTCGGGTGGGCAAGATAGAGCACCAGAGAGAGCGCGAAAACCGCAAGCCCCAATAGCAGGCTAATCCAGCGAATGCGTTGTTTTGAGGGAGGTGTTTTCAGATCTTGAGGTTGCATGGCAGCGACTCGCTAAGGCAGCAGGGAAGATAGCTGCTTTGTACCCCAGCAGCACTGTTATGACAACCCCCAGCGACGCTCCTTTGCTAAGTATAAGCGGTGGTTATATCAGCCATGTCTCATTGACGACCGACAGCCGTTTACCCTGAGCCTGTCGAACGGATAGGTGCGCAAAAACGCCTGCCAGATTGGCTTGCGTACCGGACAGACTACCAGCTTTTTGATAACGTCTACTTCACCGCCTACAGTGCTATTAACAGCAAAGCGGGCGGTGGTAGTCTGATTACGGCTGCCAGCAATGCGACCAGCGAACCACTGGTCGATTTCGCTCACAATACAGCCGACAGCGCGACTGCCGAGCGAAATCGGTTTGGGAAATGCCCCATCAGCGATGCGCTGATAGATGGTGGAGCGGTAAGGGATTGGGCTGGGGGGAAGTTTTTGCCCCAGGTTTTTGTGATCGGTTAGTTTGCGGTTGCAAAACTGTGCTCAAAAGAATACATTTGAATGCAAATGTATTCAACGGGAGTGATTTGGCATGAGCAAAACAGCGGTAATTACCACACGCATTGATCCTGAACTGAAACTAAACGCCGAAGCGGTGTTGGCAAAGTTGGGCATGACGACAGCACAGGCGATCACGATGTTTCTGAAGCAGGTTGAATTGAATCAAGGGCTTCCCTTTACACCACGCCTACCGGAACAGAATCAACCGTCTGACAACCAGAGCGTTTTCCGTTACGCCGGGGTGGGCAAGCAGCGCACCTACCACTCTGCACAGGCAGCGGATGAGTATATCTCCCGACTGCGCGATGAGTGGCCATTGTGACGCTCACACCGCAACAACTGCAAGGCAAGAGGGTTTACTTCGACACCAATCCGCTCATCTATTTTGTCGAAGGGCATGATCGGTTCAGTGATGCGGTACAACCGCTGTTTGAGTGGATAGACGAAGGCGTATTTCGCGCCTGTACCAGCCAGTTAACCCTGACCGAACTATTAATCAAACCCTGGCGTGACAATCTGCCCGATGTGATTTCTGCGTATCAGGGTTTATTGCTCGATTCCGGCTCTTTTTCGGTATTTGGATTGAATGAGGCCACTTTTTTGCTTGCCGCCAAAGTAGGCGGCACAATGGGATTGCGTACACCGGATGCCCTGCATCTCACGGTGGCACTGGAACAGCGCTGCAACTACTTCATCACCAACGACAAGCGGATTCGTTCGGTTCCGGGGCTGGAAGTGATACAGGTAAGCGACTGGATCGCCACATCATGATATTTTGGCGAAATGAATGAACAAACAACCGTCTGTTAAGGGAAGTCCATGTCAAGCTTGACCGATTTGATTGCTAAAGCAAAAGACCCACAGATGGGTGCGAATATGGAGCGCGAGCTTCGTCTGCTGTCGTCACGGCTGTCGTTTGGCCTGAATTTTGAGCGCCATACGCCAGAAGCGGTAGAGCTGCCCAAACGCCCGGTTCGCAAGGGCGACTACGTTCCAATACGAAGCAAAATCAGGTTGGCTGCGTAAAGACGCAACCTGAGCTTCGTTTAGGTCAGTGAGGGCAGAAATTTGGGGGTTATCCATCACTGAGAGAAGAGTTTCAACTGCTTTTGCCTGACCGCCCTCCGCCAACTCCTTAGTTTTGCCCTCAACCCATCCTTTGCCTTTGGTGGTATTTCAGGTCACGGTAGTCGTTCAGGCTGCTTTGGTAGGCGCACAAGTCCAGTTTTGTTGCGTTACCTAAGCCCCTAGCGCCCTGAGCGGAGTCAACGGGAACGGGACTGTGCGCGAGATAACGTAGAAATAAAAGTGGACAAAAAGCTGATTCTGCACCATCCTAATCAGATGAAAAAGAGAAATATGTTCCCGCCGTTAATTTTGCTAACAGGCCTGTTGTTGATGGTCGCCACCACCTTGCAGGCTAAGTCCGCCAGTGATGCGGCAGCAGCGGCGGAGCGACCGCAGGTGACGATTATTCGCCAGCAACAGAGCACTATCTATGAGTACCGTCTTGGTGGAGAGCTCTATATGGTGCGTATTGAGCCGAAGCAGGGTGCGCCCTATTTTCTGATTGATAGCGATCACGATGGCTCACTGGAGACGCGGCGCAATGCCCTTGAGGCGCCGGATATTGTGCAGTGGCGTCTTTTTAGCTGGTAAGCTCCCCCTTTCTTAATCGTTTGCGTTTAGCGGATTGTCTGTCTATACCCCCATTACGGCCGCCGATTTGGGCCGCTTATGGCAGCGTTACGATCTGCCCCCGTTAAGTTGTTTCACCCCAATTGCTGATGGTATTGAGAACAGCAATTTTTTGCTAACAACGGCTGCGGGGCCGTATGTTTTAACCCTTATTGAACGCTTGGATGCTGCCTATCTTCCTGATATTGTCGCCATTCTCGGTCGTCTGAAAAGGGCCGGGCTGGTGGTGCCGCAACCCTTGGCCGACCGTCAAGGAGAAACGGTGCAGCAGCTGGCCGGCAAACCGGCATTGCTCTTTTCTCATCTTGAGGGAGCGTCGCTCACCAGTGTCACCGCTGCGCACTGTTATCAGGTGGGTGAAGCGCTGGCGCAAATTCATCTCGCGCTGGCAACCGTGCCGTCGCGTCGCGACACTTTTCTTGGGTTACCGTGGCAAGTCGCGCTGCCGCAGTTGCCGGTTGGGCTGACGCCAGTGCAGCGGCAGCTATTAACCAAGGAGATGGCACAGCAGCAACCGTTGGCGATAGCTTACGCAGTGCTGCCACAGGGGATACTGCATGGCGATCTCTTTCGCGATAATGCTCTTTTTATTCATGATAACCTTGCTGCGCTGCTCGATTTTTATACCGTTGGCAGCGGCGCCTGGATTTATGATCTGGCGGTCGCCGCAAATGATTGGTGTGGTGGTGAGGCGGGTGTTTTGCTGCCGCACCTGCTGGAAGCCCTGCTCGCGGGCTATCAAACGGTACGTCGCTTAACTGCAGATGAGTGGTTGGCATGGCACGGTCAGTTGCGCGCGGCAGCGCTGCGCTTTTACTTGGCGCGACTGACACAGGCGCAATCACCGCGTCAGGGCGTATTGGTCGCACCGCGCAACGCATCACATTTTGCTGCACGTCTCGCCTGGTTGCAGAGTGAGGCGGCATGGCAAGCGTTGGCGCGTTTTGTCCACTCCTGAGCGCTCGATAGGCTCCTTTTTTTGCAACTTACCGAGGCGCTGCACCATCCGTTTATCGGTGAATAAAACCCTGTTAATTCATTAGCATAATCTAATAATCTAACATTCGAACTATTTTGTCTTTTCTCTGTTTGGTGTGCTACGCTTAATGGGTAGCGATCATTTCAGGTGTATTCGGATAATAATTAGTTTCAGACTACGGGGTGGTGATGCGATGTTAAAAATTAACGGTTTGTCTCTCTGTTGGCGTCAACGATTGGCGGGTTGGTATCTGCTTCTGCTGTTGGTTAGTCTGCCGCTCACTGCAGAGAAGGTGATTGCCCCAGAGGATCTCACTGGGGTGATGCGTGTGACGACTCAAGAGGTGGTCAATCTGATTCTTGCAACCCCTAATTTGGTGATTATCGATGTACGTCATCGTGAAAACTATGCCGAGGGTCATATTGAGGGGGCGAAAAATCATCTTGATACCCTCCTTGATGCGGCTGTTCTGGCAGGTTATCTGGAGAGTAAAGAGACGCCGGTGATCTTTTATTGTAATGGCCCCGACTGTTTGCGCAGCAGTCATGCCGCCTCACTAGCGTACTCTTTGGGCTATCAGCGGGTCTATTGGTATCGTGATGGCTGGAGTGGCTGGCTGAAAGAGCGGTTACCGATTAGCTACCCTTAGCTGGCAGGTGATGTTCAGGCAGCTGATTACCATTCGTAATTTAACCCTGGCAACTATTCTGGTGCTGGGGTTGGTGAGTGTCATCTCTATTTTTGTCGCACGCGATACGATGATTGATGCCGTGAATACCAGCGTGCGTAACGGCACGCAGCAGATGATTGAGACCGCTCTGCGTGCCAACGCTGCAGAGATGCGCAAGCAACTGGTGGAGATGCTAAACCGGGTGCAGGGGCGCCAAGACTTTCGCCTCGCGTTTAACCAGTTTGCCGCGCAGCCGGAGGCGTTGCAGGCGCAACTCGATGACCCGCTGATTAATGGATACACCAACGCCTATCAGCTCGATCTGCTGCTGCTGCGCAGTTATGACACAAAGTTTAATCTGCTAGGCAGTTCAAGCGTCGGTGCATCCCTGGCGCAGCTGCCGCAGCAGCTAATTGCACAACTACAACAGCGCCAGGGGCAGGCGACATTGCAGGCTCAGGGTGGCTACTGGGAGATTGCCGGTCAGCCGCTCTACTCGATGTTTGTCGCCATTGGGGGAATTCAGGCGCAGGGCTATCTTGAGGCGGTGATTAACCCGATACACTCCATCAGGCAGCTGGATGACAAACTCCCATTTCCCCTAGAGATTGAGAGTGTCACCGCTGCTGCGCGTTATAGCTACCGTAGTGAGGCGTTACAGGGGGACGATCAGTACCATTTTGCGTCAAGGCAACCTGTGGTGGTGACCATTGGCGAACCGCAGCAGCCGGCTGTACTGCAAATGAAAGGTTATGAAGATTTTGATCTGCTGACGCGTTCGATCCACCGCTCTGATTTAATCATTGCCCTGCTACTGCTGATCACTAATATTGTCTCTGTATTATTGGCGATCTGGCTGCTTAACCGACTTATTTTCAGACCCTTACGGGAGATTGTCTCGCTATTGATCAAGGTGAAGGAGGGGGATTACAGTGTCCATTTTGCGCCGCGTGGGGTGTGTGAGTTTGAGCAGCTTACCGATACCCTGAACCAGATGCTGGCACAGATTCATCAGCGCAATCAGCAGCTGGAGTCGTTATCAGTTACCGATGCGTTAACCGGGATTGCCAATCGTCGCTGTTTTGATCAAACCCTAGAGCAGGAGTGGTTGCGAGCACGCCGCGAACAGTATCCGCTCTCGGTGGCACTGCTCGATATTGACTTCTTTAAGCTCTATAACGATCACTATGGACATCAGCAGGGCGATAGCTGTCTTATTAAGGTTGCGACCCTAATTGCGGCGCAGGCACGTCGTCCCAATGATATGGTGGCACGCTACGGCGGCGAAGAGTTTGTGATGGTCTTTTCAGGGACAGATAGTCAACAGGCTGCGGAGATTGCCTTAAGGGTGGTGAGTGAGGTCAATCGTGCTAATTTTCCGCATGAAAAGTCATCCATCGGCAAACGGGTGACGGTGAGTATTGGTGTCGCTACGGTGATCCCTGGACAACACCCCAGCAGTCAGAGTAGCGATTTGGTCGAAAGTGCCGACCGTGCGCTCTATCATGCTAAACATGAGGGGCGTAATCGGGTGGCGCTGCTGCATCCAGATGGCAGCATTGTCACAGAGCTTCCCACGCTTACGGCTGATATTTCCTCCGGTTAACGCCTTGTCGCTGCAGCAGGCAGATAAATCTGCATAATTGCGCCAATGTGGCAGAGAATTCATTACAATAGCCCTTAACTGAAACTTACTGTAAATGAGGCGGAGATAATATGCGTCAGCGTGAGAGTTTGGTGGATGATTTAACTCAGCGTTTTGAGCGTCTGCTGCCTAAAGAGCCGGGCTTAATTAAGGAGGAGCTGCAGGGGCATCTGCGTGCTGTCTTGCACTCCGCCTTTGATAAAGCCGCGCTGGTAACCCGAGAGGAGTTTGATATTCAGGTTAAGGTACTAACGCGAACCCGCGAGCGCCTGGAGCAGCTGGAGCGGCGCATGGCTGCTTTGGAAAATCAGGCGAAAGGTTAAAGCGCAGATCAGCAGGGAGTATGGGCTTAGCTACCCTTTATACGCGTGCGGTTCTGGGTATCGCCGCGCCGCTGGTCACGGTTGAAGTGCATCTCGCCAATGGCTTGCCCTGTTTTAATATTGTCGGTCTGCCTGAGATGGCGGTGCGCGAGAGTCGTGACCGTGTTCGGGCGGCGATTCAGAATAGTCTATTTGAGTTTCCGGCACGCAAAATTACCGTCAATCTTGCCCCTGCGGATCTTCCTAAAGAGGGTGGGCGATATGATCTGGCCATCGCCCTTGGCCTGCTGGCCGCCTCTGGACAGATCCCCGATGCAAAACTAGCAGCTTATGAGTTTGCCGGTGAACTGGCTTTAAGCGGCGAGCTGCGCCCGATTCGCGGCGTCTTGCCCTTGGCGCTACAGGCGGCGCGGGCAGGGCGACAACTTGTGGTGCCTGCGGCCTCTGCCGCAGAAGCGGCACTGGTTGAGGGACTTGCGGTGTTGCCGGCCGCAACCCTGTTGCAGGTGACCGCCTTTCTCCATGGAGAGCAGACGCTGACAGCGCTGCAACCAGTCGCGAACGATAGCCCCAGGGAGGCGGATGAAGGGCGTGATATGGTGGATGTTTTCGGCCAGCACCAAGCGCGTCGTGCCCTCGAGATTGCCGCTGCCGGTGGCCATAATCTGCTCTTTTTCGGCCCCCCGGGTACCGGAAAAACGATGCTCGCGAGTCGCATGGCGACTATCTTGCCGCCGATGAATAGTGCTGAGGCGATCGAGAGTGCAACCGTCGCCTCCATTAGCCTGCACGGTTTTAATGTCGCAAAGTGGCGGCAGCGCCCCTTTCGTGCGCCGCATCACTCCGCCTCTGCGGTGGCGCTGGTGGGGGGTGGTAATCCGCCGCGTCCGGGTGAGGTCTCCCTGGCGCATCATGGCGTTCTCTTTCTTGATGAGTTACCGGAGTTTGATCGCAAGGTACTAGAGGTGTTGCGTGAGCCGTTAGAGGCAGGGCGGATCACCATTGCCCGTGCCGCGCATCAGGCCGAGTTTCCCGCACGCTTTCAATTGATTGCGGCGATGAATCCCTGTCCCTGTGGTTATCTTGGACACCCTGGCGGACGTTGTCGCTGTAGTGGTGACACGGTCGCCCGTTATCGTGGGCGTCTCTCCGGGCCGCTGCTGGATCGTATTGATATTCAGCTTGAGGTGCCGCCCGTACCACAGCAGCAACTCCTGCCTGATGGTAGCGGCGAGATACCGGAAAATAGTGCGACGGTGCGCCTGCGGGTGGTGTTGTGTCGCCAGCGGCAGGAACAGCGGCAGGGGTGTACCAACGCGGTACTGCAGGGGCAGCAGTTAGAGCAGTTTTGCACCCTTGCGAGGGCTGAACGTGAGCTTCTGCTGTTGGCGAGTGAACGCCTTGGCCTTTCGGCGCGGGCGCATCAGCGTATTCGTAAGGTAGCGCGAACCATCGCCGATTTGGCGAACTGCGCAGAGATTAACACCAGCCATATTAGTGAGGCACTGAGCTTGCGTCAGTTTGATCGCCAGTTATGACTAATCTTACCCGCAAACAGCAGCAGATCCTGGCGTTTTTGCAGCAGCATCACGCCGAATTTCCCCACCCGCCGACGCTTGATGAGCTATGCCACGCCCTGGGACTGGTCTCACGCGGGTCGTTACACCGCCATATTCAGGCGCTGGTGGAGGCCGGTCTGGTTGAGGCAATGCAGGGTAAGCGGCGCGGCGTGCGTCTTACCGCAGCGGCCGGCGGTGATGAACTCCCCTATATCGGTGCGATTGCCGCAGGGCAGCCGATTGAGGCGCTAACCGCTGCGGAAACCGTCGCTATTCCGCCACTGCTGCGTGGTGGCGAGCACTGTTATGTGCTGCGGGTGAAGGGGGAGTCGATGATTGATATGGGCATTCTTGATGGTGACTATGTGATTATCGAGCCGCGTCAAAGCGCCGTGAATGGCGAAATTGTCGTCGCGCTAATTGCCGGTGAAGTGACCTTAAAACGGATTGAACAGCGCCGCGACGCGACTATTCTGTACCCCGAAAACAAACTGATGCAGCCCTTAATCTATCCACCGGATGCGGTGGTTATTCAGGGCGTTCTGGTAGGGCAGATGCGCAGCTATCGTTGACGGATAAAAATTTTCTTACGCTCCTTGCTAAAGTTTGACCATCTGAAACCGCTACTTTGGTCACGAGAGACAAATGACTAAACATCATGAAATCAATCGAAATAATATATATACAGCAAAATACACTGGAGCAATACCATGGCACAAGTAATTAATACAAACGTAGCATCAATAGGTGCACAACGTTATCTCAATAATTCACAGGCATCACTGCACGTTTCCTTACAACGTTTGTCATCCGGTTTACGCATTAACAGTGCCAAGGATGATGCAGCAGGCCTCTCTATTTCAGAAGGTTTAACCAAGCAAATTCGCGGTTATACACAGGCAACCCGTAATGCAAGTGATGCAGTTTCAATGATTCAGACTGCTGAGGGTGGTTTGATAGAAGTCGGTAATATGCTACAGCGTATTCGTGAGCTTGCGGTGCAGTCTGTCAACGGTAACTACACTGCAGTTGAGCGTAGCGCGATGAATGCCGAGGTGACCCTGCTGGAAGCTGAAATAGACCGTGTTGCTGACAAGTTACATTTTAATACTCGCAATGTGATAGGTTCTGGCATTACCTTGAGTTTCCAAGTTGGCGCCTATGCCGGTGACAAAATTGATGTAACGTTAACTAATATTACCAGCGTCTATTCCGGTTCTGGTGACTCTACCAATCGTGCCGGTGGTCTTGGTGCCAATGGCGCGGCGCAGGTCACCACTGCAGCGCTTGCGAGTGTGGCGATTACCCAGATGGATAAGGCGATTCTTGAGGTCAATAATCAGCGTGGAATGTTGGGCGCTGCCTTGAACCGCATGGAGTCGGTCATTCGTACCAATGAAAATGCAGTTGAAAACCTCTCTGCTTCACGTAGTCGCATCCTTGATGCCGACTTCGCTGCAGAGACCGCGAATCTGACTCGTACCCAGATTCTGCAACAGGCCGGCTCAGCAATGCTGACGCAGGCAAATGCAATACCCCAGGGCGTCTTGTCGCTACTTGGATAACCCTTCACGCTAGCCCGCTCCGGTTGATTGGGGCGGGTGAGGCGTAACCCTTAAGCTCTACCACTTTCGTTGTCAGCTTTAGCGGATAGCGGCAGTGTCACTCACCCCAAATTAAGAGGATATGGATTATGTACGCGATGAATCAACGCGCTGAGGCCGATTTTTACAACCAGCTGAGCAGCGCCAGTAATGAAGAGTCAGTCTCCCCACACCGCATTGTGCAGATGTTGCTTGATGGTGGCCTAGAGCGCCTGCATCGGGCACGCGTGGCACTGATGGCTGGAGACTCCCATTTACAAGCCGAACTTGTACTCCAGGTTCATGCCATTATCGGCGGCCTGAAAGCGGGGCTTAATTTAGAACTGGGCGGCGAGATTGCCCGTAACCTGATGGATCTTTACCAGTACATCGAAAAACGGCTGATGAGCAGCAAAATTGCCGGTGATATGGCAATTATTGATGAGGTGATTGGACTGGTTGCAGAGATTAAAGTCGGCTGGGATGCCATTGGTTAAACCTTGTAACAGTGCCGCTCAGAAAGGTATCGCTCGTCCCGCAACCGGCGGGACTGGAGCGACCTTCGGTGCTACCAACAGCTAAAGTGGGCGGCTAACGAATTTTACGGGGTTGCAGATATCGATTGTTGCAACCAGCGTTAACGATTGCTGTGTAGTCATGGACTGCTCTTTCGGGGTGACAAAATTTTGTCACCCCTTTTTTTTTCTGTTATTCTCAAACCATTCAGCCATTTGATAACGGCTATTGATGTAAATTCGACAGGAAATTGGGTGGATTTCAGCGCGTCTGATGTTTGGCGCATGAGGGTAACCCTGTCGCTTCATTATTATAAAGAGAGAGCAAGATGAGCCTAGCAACGGTAAACATTGTTGACAGTAATGACGAGCGAGCGAGCCGTATTAGCCATATTCTCGATTATCTTGGCTATCAGCAGGTAGCGCAGTTTACCCCACAGCAACTGGCACAAACGCCCCAGAGCGTGACCGCCAATGCGGTGATTCTGCTGGTGCTCGCCAAGGCGCATCAGGCAGCGCTCGCACCGCTGGCGGCGCTCTTTGCGGATAAGGCGGTTATTGAAATTACGGTGGATGATCCCAGCAGTAGTGAGCAGAGCGAGCACACCTACCAGTCACTGCATCGTATTCCCTACCCATTTAATCATGCGCAACTGCTGACCGCCCTGCATCGTGCCGAACATCTCTACCGCCAGCAGCGACCATTAGCCAACCCCAAACTGAAGCAGGTGCTGGTGGGGGAGAGCGCGGCGATGACAGAGGTGCGCAGGATGATTGAGCAGGTAGCAACCACCGATGCCAATGTGCTAATTTTGGGGGAGTCGGGTACCGGTAAGGAGGTGGTTGCCAGCAGTTTGCACTACCTTTCGCAGCGGCAGGAGAGCCCCTTTGTTCCGGTGAACTGTGGGGCGATCCCGGCGGATCTGTTGGAGAGTGAGCTTTTTGGTCATGAGAAGGGGGCGTTTACCGGTGCCTTGACCACGCGTCAGGGGCGATTTGAGATCGCCGCCGGAGGCACGCTCTTTCTTGATGAGATCGGCGATATGCCGATGCCGATGCAGGTCAAGTTGCTACGGGTACTGCAGGAGCGAACCTTTGAGCGTGTGGGCAGCAGTCGGGTGATTAAGGCCGATGTGCGTATTGTTGCCGCGACGCACCGCGATCTTGAGGAGAGTATTGCGCAACAGCGTTTTCGCGAAGATCTCTATTTTCGTTTGAATGTCTTTCCCATCGAGATCCCGCCGCTGCGGCAGCGCAGTGAGGATATCCCCACGCTGGTGCATGAGCTAATTGCTCGCTTTGGTGAACAGGGGCGCGGTTCAGTCTCACTCACCGCGACCGCCCTCGCTTCACTGCAACTCTACGCTTGGCCGGGTAACGTCCGGGAGCTGGCGAATCTTCTTGAACGTCTGGTGATTCTTTATCCTAGCGGGGTAGTTGATTATGGTGATCTGCCTGAACGCTACCGCATGGAGGGGGTTGACTTGAGCCAGGAGCCGCCGCTGCCGACGCCGTGGCCGGTGAAGGAGGATGGCAGCGTCTCGGTTGATGAGCGCAGCTCACTCTTTAGCCATTCTGAAGTGGGCGAAGCCGATAGTGCTGCCGCTGCGGTGGATTTTGCGCTGGCCACCGAGAGTGGCGAAGAGCCCGGCATCGCCGCTGATGGTCTGGATCTGAAGGAGTATCTTGCCGATCTCGAGCAACGTTATATTCAACAGGCGCTGGCCGCCTCTGACGGGGTGGTGGCGCAGGCGGCACTCTTACTAAAGATGCGCCGCACGACGCTGGTCGAGAAGATTCGCAAATATGGCCTTTAACCCGTGGAAACCGCACGCACGCCAATAATTCGTCATTGTCAAACGCTTGACTGACGCTGTTTTTTCATTATCTAACAAATTGATTTGTATTGATTAATTATCATCGGCACAACCTTTGCTTTTACTAACTGAAATTTGACGATCGCCCCTTGCGGGGCTGATCGCTGGTGTAAAAGAGCTTAACCGAGGTGTGCCGATGGCAGATAACAGCGATGGGAGTCACAGCGTAACGGCCGTGGCGGTGACGCGAAAAGCGTTCACCGCACAGGCTGCGGTACCGCGACTCGATTATCAGCAGCTTTTTGCGGCGCTGCCTGCGGCGGTATTGCTGCTCGATAGTGACGGTCTGGTGGTGGCGGCCAATCCCATGGTGGAGCGGCTGCTGGGAACCCTGGTTGAGGGGCGTCTGTGGCGTGAGATGATTGGTCAGATCTTTCTTCCTGCGAGTGATCAAAGTGGCGCTTTACAACTCTATAACGGGCGACTGGTGGCCTTAACCACCGAGGCTTATCCCCATTTTCCTGGACAAATTGTGCTGCTGCAGGATGTTACCCCAGATCGGCAACAGCAGAGAAAGCAGGGTGAGCGCCGCTTTATTAGTGGTGATCCAAAAACCATCCGCATGTTGGCGATGGCCAGACGGGTTGCCAACAGCGAGGTGACGGTGATGATTACCGGCGAGAGCGGTAGTGGCAAGGAGGTGATCGCACGCTATTTGCATCGCCACTCACCGCGTGCCGAGGCGCCCTTTATTGCGGTGAATTGTGCGGCGATTCCTGAAAATATGTTGGAAGCGCAGCTCTTCGGTTATGAAAAGGGGGCGTTTACCGGCGCGATTAAGAGCGCTGCCGGCAAGTTTGAACTCGTCAATCCAGGCTTTAATTACCTGAGTTGCCAAATCTGGATCCTCTTTTATCACTTTGGTCACCATTCTGATGTTCTCCTTGTAGGTTCCCTCACCCGGCATTTTGACTAACATACCCAGCTCGT
>JADGBN010000002.1 GCA_015231435.1 Gammaproteobacteria bacterium | reverse complement strand
GAGCCAGTAACCCCAATGGCTGCGCAGTTTGGCTACCTTGTCGGCGGTTTGCGGTTCGGGACGCAGGGCGTCATCCTCGCAAACATCGACGCACTCCATACACCCTTTACAGGTGTAGGGGTTAACCGTAATCGAAAAGAGTCCGCCACTCCCCTTCTGCTTCTTCTCGGGATTAAAGAAGAAGGGTTTGGTGGCGGCAAAGTCAAAACCGACCATCGCCTCATCAAAGAGGCTGAACTCCGAGGCGAGCTGATTTTTCTCGTCGCCACTGAGTTCCGACTCGGTGATCACCTGATTGATAGCGGTGGGCAGCAGGTGACGAATCAACGCGCCGTCTCCTGCATCGCCAATCGCGCTGCGCAGTTTCTTCTCAAGCGTGCGCACTGCACGGCGCAGATGGCGGGTTGGCTGCCCCTGGCGCTCAATGCGGCTAACAGTGGTTTCAAAAATATCGCCAATCGAGCTCACCAGACCCGGAATTGCACTGTCGGGGCAGAGGGTGTAGCAGTTACCGCAGGCGGTGCAGTTTTCGGCTATCCACTGCGGGTAGTCAAAGCGGATTTGCGTCATGTCACGGAAGATGCCGGTGGAGGCGGGAATCAGACTTAGACCGATAAAGGGATCGACGAGGTTGTCGCTCCCCCGACCGCTTATGTAGAAATTACCGGTCTGCTCCCAGAAGCGGTGAATATCGGCAATACGGCTTTGCGACTCCGGCACCCTTTTGAGCATGATCGGCAGATGTGACTCTTTGCGAAGGATCTGCTGCGCCATATCGATAATCGTCATATCGGTGATCTCGGTCAGCTCCTCATAACCACGGCGGACAACGCGCAAGTTATCTTCGACGACACGCTTCCCTTTGCTGCCAAATTTCGCCTGGAGCTGATCTTCAATGGCACGAAAGAGGGTTTTTTCATTAAATCCAGCCACCTGCATGATCGGCGAGGCGGCAAAGAAGGCACCCTGAAAGGCGATCCCCTGCATCCGAAACTGCAGCTCCGCATCGGAGGCCTCCTCCCGTGCAATTTTGAAAGCATCAATATAGAAAACACGGATCTGGTTTTGTGCAATAAAACGTTGCGAGCGAACCGGGAAGCTTCCCCAGACCGCCCCAGGGCTTCCAAGGCTGCTCTGAATCACCAGTACACCGCCCTTTTTTAGGCCACTCACCGGGTCGGAGTGTTCAAAGACGTTGGGATCAGGGGAGAGCACGACATCAACAAAGTGGTACTCCGCATTAATGCGGATCGGCTCTGGTGCTGCCGAAAGGTAGTAGGTGGTCGGTTGCCCCTTTTTTTCCGAGCCATATTTGGGATTGGCCTTAATATCAAAGTCCAAGAGCTCAAAGAGGGTCATGGCGAGGTTCTTTCCGGTGGTGATCGCCCCCCAGCCGCCGACGGAGTGCATCCGCACGGTGATCGCATCTTTGGGCATCAGATTGGGGTTTTCGCTGCCGTGGACGGCGAGATCGGCAATCTTTGGGTAGGCCGCAAGGATCTCCTGCTGGTAGATCTCCTGTTTCGGGCTGGAGGCTTGGTCACGAATAAAATCGACCGAAAGGTAGAAGAAATTGTGCTGTGGCGCACCGGGGAGCATATTTTCAATCGCGCCGATAATCCCCTCCGGTTGCAGATCGCGACTCCCCAGACCATAGGCGGCGCTGAAGATGCGCGGCGTGTCCTCAAGACGGCGATAGCGCGGGTAGTTGGGGTGAATAAGATGGTTAGCATCGCCCATGCCATTCTCAATCGCCTTGCTCATGGCGGCGCGCAGTTCGCGTGCCAGGGGCAGATCTTCAGCGAGGGGCTGGTCGGTTCGTTCAAGGACAACCACCCCTTTTTTGTGCTGAATCGCCGCAGCGATAAGGGCGCCGGGGAAGGGGCGGAACATGGTGATATCAAGAACCCCGACCTTAATGTTGCGGCTGTCACGCAGATAGTCGGCAACCGCCTGTGCGGTAATCAGCATACTCCCCTGCCCGACAACAAGATAATCGGCATCGTTACAGCGGTAGCAGCCAATCCGTCCGTAGCGGCGACCGGTGAGTTGATAGAACTCCTCCATCACGCTGTCGGTAAGTTCGGGAATGTGGTCGAAGAAGTAGGGGCGTTGCGCCGCCACCGCCTGCATATAGGCATCCTGATTCTGAACGCTTCCTGAAGTCATTGGGTTATCGACATCCCAAATGGCTGGAATACGCCGCCGCCGCTCGCCGTAGAGAATGCGCTGTGCCGGTGTCGGGGTGTCAATTATATCGCTGGCATTGCCGAGAAAGGCTTTAATGAGTTCGCGCTCAGGTTGTTGAATGGACTCAATTAGGTGGGTGGTGAGAAAGCCATCTTGGGCGATGATACCGGGAATGAGCGCCAGTTCGGCAAGTTTATGGCTAATGATATTCAGATCGGCAGCGGCTTGGGCGCTATTGGCCATTAACTGAAAAAAGCCGGTATCGTCAACCGCGTGGTAGTCATCGTGGGCGCAGTGGACGTTAAGGCTCGCCTTGGTGATGGCGCGGCAGCCGATATTAAGCACGTAGGGAAGGTGTTTGCCAACGGCGGTATAGAGTGACTCGTGCATAAAGGCAACGCCCTGTGCCGAGGAGAAGTTGGTGGCGCGCAAACCAGTCATCGCCAAACCAGCGGTGACCGCCGCCGCCGCATGCTCCGACTCCGGCTCAATAAATATTAGGGGTTGCCCGGCGTTATTGACATAGCCATTGGCGGCAAATTCGGCCCAGTACTCCCCCATTTGGGTCGAGGGCGTGATCGGGTAGGCTCCCGCTGCGTCGGTGGATTCGCGTTCACAGAGAATCACTGCCGTGTTGCCGTCAACGGCCATGCGCTTTCCCGGATACTTAAATGCTGCCTTTTTATTTATCACCCTGTTTTTCTCCTCAAATTGGCTAGTTATGTTGTTTTGGTTTGCTGCGGTTTAACCGCGGGGTAAAGGTTCGCGGCGAATGACCTTTTTGGCACCACTACCCTTAATCATGCCCTGTTGATCGTCGAGCCAAACGATAGCGCCGGTTGGGCAGCGCTCAATAGCGAGGCGTGAAGCGAGATCATTTTTGCTGTAGTCAATGGTGGCGAGGTTGTGGCGAATGGTAATTAGCCCTTCAGGGGCGTCTGCGGCACAGCGACCACAGGCGTTGCAGGTCACTTCGCAGTCCGCCTCTGCGGTATCGGCGTTATCCAGACTTTTACAGTTAACCCAAAGGTGGTGGCTGACCGGTTGCAGCGAGAAGAGATCCTTGGGACAGACCTCAACACAGTCGCCACAAGCGGTACAGAGATCGGCATTGACCTGCGGCAGGCCATAGCGATCAAGGGTGATGGCATCAAAGTCGCAGACGGTTTCGCAGTCGCCAAGGCCAATACAGGCCCAGCTACACCCTTTGCCGCCACCGGAGACCAGCGCCGCAGCGCGACAGGTTTTAAGGCCGTCATAGCGGGCCCGGGTATAGGCGACATGCGAGCCGCCGGCACAGGCAAGACGGGCGATTCGCTTCTCTTCGTTCCCCACCTCAACACCAAGATAGTCGGCAATGGCACTACTCATGGCGGCACTGTTGACGGTGCATTTTCCTGGTGCGAGTTCGTGGCTGATTAACTTTTCCGCAAAGGATCGGCAACCGGGGGTGCCGCAGGCGCCGCAGTTGCTGTGTGGCAGCATCTCTTCCACTGCGTCAATGCGGGGATCTTCATAGACGAAGAGGCGGCGGTTGGCAAAGGCGAGCAGCAGCGCCAGCAGGAGCCCCAAGCCACCCATAAAGGCAGTCGCAATCAATAGTTGTGTGGATAGCATCAGGCCTCCTTAATCAGTTGGTCTGCTTGAGTGGAAAATATGTATTAAATTAATAAGTTAATAGCGTTGTCGTGAGGGCGTAAAGCAGCTGCCTGAAGGCAGTCTCCTCCGTTATCGCCACTTTATTAGGTTAAAAATAGCGATAATTCAAAGCTGTGGTGAAGGCTAATGTAATAGTTTTGCGTTGTATAATTGTTTTTTTTAATAGAGACCATTACTATTCAGCGCACCTATTCTGACTATAGAGGGGTTTAATCTTATGTCGTCAAAAACAGCGCTGCGTGTGAGTGATAGCCCCCCTCTGCGAGTGACATAGTGGCTGCGCAGAACACCCTCTATTACAAGCAGGATAGCCTGAAAAAATTGCGGGCTTTTTGCCATGTGGTGCGTCTTGGTAACATCTCCCGAGCAGCGGATCTGCTCTGTCTTAGCCAGCCTTCGGTGACCCTGCAGATTCAGGCGCTGGAGCGCGATCTGAAACTCACGCTTTTTGAGCGCCGTGGTCCAAGTATTCATCTCACCCCGGAGGGGGATCTCTTCTATCGCCTGGCGAGTCCACTGGTCGATGGCATTGATCGTCTGCCGGAGAGTTTTGCCGCCGAGTACGGTTCGCTAGAGAGCGGCCAGATTAATATTGCCGCCGGTGAATCGACGATTCTCTACATTCTTCCTGATGCGATTACCCGCTTTGCCAAAAGCTACCCGGGTATCAAACTGAAACTGCATAACGTCACCGGACGCGATGGCATGGCGATGCTGCGTGCCGATGAGGCCGATTTTGCGGTCGGATCGATGCTTGAGGTGCCGGAGGATATTGATTATCGGCCAAGCTTGAGCTTTGCCCCCTATCTGATTACCCCGCTGGATCATCCGCTGGCGGGTAAAACGTCGTTGCGTCTTGATGAAATCAGCCCCTACGGGTTGATTCTGCCGCCGCGCCACCTGAGTACCTGGCGTCTTGTTGATCTTGTCTTTACCCAGCATAACGCCAGCTATCAGGTGGCGCTGGAGGCCGGGGGGTGGGAGATTGTCAAAAAGTATGTGGCGCTGGGGTTGGGGATCTCCATTGTCACCGATGTCTGCCTCACCGCCGATGATCCGGTGGCGCGTATCCCTTTGGGGAACTACTTTCCTAAGCGCAGTTATGGCATTGTCGTGCGCAAGGGAAAGTTTTTAACGCCCACCGCACGCCGTTTTATCGAGATGATGGATCCGCAGTTTTTTAGCGACCAAGGTTAAGCCGAACATCTTGTCTTATGAAGCAGTTGGCGGAAAGCGCTGCTGGTTAATTGCCATCTTCTCTGTGGCAGCCTGCAACAGATCCAACTTCAGCATATCGGCAATGCGAATGAGGTAGATAAAAATATCCGCCAGTTCCATACGGATCTCCTCGAGTTTATCGCTGTCGGGGTGTTGGCTCTCCTCTGGGGTCGCCCATTGAAAGTGCTCAACGAGTTCAGCGGCTTCGACAATGAGCGCCATCGAAAGATTTTTCGGGGTGTGAAAATGTTCCCAGTTGCGTGCGGCGGCAAAGGCGGCGAGGTCGAGGCGTAGCTGTTCAAGACGGTCTTGACTGTTCATGGCGGGTCTCCCGAGGAGTAAAGAGTTTTAAGTTGCACAAGGTAGTTTAATGGGGGTGTCACATAATATTAATTGATCGAAGGCGTCGTATGGTGGAGAATTGCGGATGTCTTAATAGGCACCCTCTCATGTTTTATCGGGTGGGTTACTCGGATGATGATCTAAAAATGGTTTGCAATCATTTTGTAGAGGGTACGGTAACCGCGCCTCAAGACAGGGACACAATAAGGTTTTTATTTTTGTTATCAGATAGTTGAGGAGATGTGAATGCCAAGCCGTAGAGATTTAGCCAACGCGATTCGTGCCCTGAGTATGGACGCTGTTCAGAAGGCCAATTCGGGCCACCCGGGTGCGCCGATGGGAATGGCGGATATCGCCGAGGTGCTGTGGAATGGTCACTTGAAACACAATCCCGGCAACCCGAAGTGGGCTGATCGTGACCGCTTTGTGCTCTCCAATGGTCACGGATCGATGCTTATCTACTCTCTGTTGCATCTCACCGGCTATGACCTGGGCATGGAAGATATTAAGAATTTCCGTCAGTTGCACTCGCGTACCCCGGGTCACCCCGAGTATGGCTATGCGCCTGGCATCGAGACCACCACCGGCCCGCTCGGTCAGGGGATCACCAATGCCGTTGGTATGGCGCTGGCCGAAAAACTGTTAAGTGCCGAGTTCAACCGTGAAGGCCATGATGTTGTTAACCACAACACCTATGCGTTCCTTGGTGACGGTTGCATGATGGAGGGTATCTCCCACGAAGCGTGTTCGCTCGCAGGTACCTGGAATCTTGGTAAACTCACCGCCTTCTGGGATGACAATGGCATCTCGATCGACGGCCATGTTGAAGATTGGTTTACCGATGACACCCCCGCGCGTTTTGAAGCCTATGGCTGGCATGTGGTGCGCGATGTTGATGGACACGATGCCGCTGCAATTGATGCTGCCATCCTCGAGGCGCAAAAAGTGACTGATAAACCGTCACTTATCTGCTGTAAAACGATTATCGGCTTCGGTTCCCCGAACAAACAGGGTGGCCATGACTGCCACGGCGCACCGTTGGGTGATGCCGAAATTGCCGCTACCCGCGCCCAACTTGGCTGGAACTATCCCCCCTTTGAAATTCCTGCAGAGGTCTATGCCGGATGGGACGGTAAGGCTAAGGGATCGGCTGCTGAGACTGCCTGGAACAGCAAGTTTGCCGCCTATAAGGCAGCTTATCCTGAACTCGCTGCAGAGTTTGAGCGGCGTATGGCGGGCAGACTGCCGGATGACTGGTCAGCGCGTGTTGATGCTGCGATGAAAATCACCCTTGATGGCGCCGAGACAGTCGCCACCCGTAAAGCGTCACAACTGGCAATTGAGCGTCTGGTTTCAACGCTGCCGGAGCGCGTCGGTGGTTCAGCAGATCTGACCGGTTCCAACCTCACCAACTGGAAAGGGTGTGTGTCGCTGGGACGCAAGGCGTGGGGGAATCATATCTCCTACGGGGTGCGTGAGTTCGGCATGTCACACATTATGAATGGTATGGCACTGCATGGCGGCATCTTCCCCTATGGCTCCACCTTCCTGATGTTCTCCGAGTACGCGCGTAACGCCCTGCGGATGTCGGCGTTAATGAAGCAGCGTGTGGTCTATGTCTTTACCCACGACTCTATCGGTCTTGGTGAGGATGGCCCGACGCATCAACCGGTAGAGCAGACAGCAACCCTGCGGATGATCCCCAATATGACGGTTTGGCGTCCCTGTGACACCACCGAGACACTGGTGGCGTGGGCGCGCTCTGTAGAGAAGAGCAGTGGTCCAAGCTGCTTGATTCTTTCGCGGCAGAACCTCCCCTTTGTTGCCCGCACTGCTGCACAAGTGGCCGATATCAGCCGTGGCGGTTACGTGATTTCCGATTGTACCGGGGCACCCGAGGTGACTCTTATTGCCACCGGTTCAGAAGTTGAGCTGGCGCTAAAAGCTCAGACAGCACTTCAGGAGAAGGGGAAGGCGGTGCGTGTGGTCTCGATGCCCAGTACCAACGTTTTCGATGCCCAGGATGCGGCTTACCGTCAGAGCGTCCTGCCCGCAGGTTGCAAGCGTGTTGCCATTGAGGCAGGCGTAACCGATGGCTGGTACAAATATGTCGGTCTTGATGGGGCGGTGATTGGACTTGATCGCTTCGGTGAGTCGGCACCTGCTGGTCTGCTCTTTAAAGAGTTTGGTTTCACCGTTGAGAATGTTGTCAAGACGGTTGAGTCGCTCTAGGCGTAGAATACTGAAGTTAGCAATTTATTATTCAATAGACAGGAGAAAAGTATGACAATTAAAGTCGGTATTAATGGTTTTGGACGTATTGGTCGGATGGTATTTCGTGCGATAGCGCGTGACTTTCCGCAGTTTGAAGTGGTTGCGATTAACGATCTGCTCGATGCAGATTACCTCGCTTACATGCTGAAGTACGACTCCGTACATGGCCGTTTTAACGGTGAAGTCGGTCATGCCGGTGGCAACATGGTGGTTAATGGTAAAACCATTCGCCTCACCGCTGAAACCGATCCGTCGAAACTGGCGTGGGGTGATGTGGGTGCCGAGATGGTGCTTGAGTGTACCGGTTTCTTTCTCGATGAAGCGGGCTGCAAAAAGCATATCGATGCGGGCGCAAAGAAGGTAGTGATGTCTGCCCCGTCAAAAGATAGCACCCCGATGTTTGTCTATGGCGTAAACCACGAGAAGTATGCGGGTCAGGCGATTGTCTCTGCAGCTTCATGTACCACCAACTGCCTTGCACCAGTAGCCAAAGTGTTGAACGACAACTGGGGCATTAAGCGTGGCCTGATGTCTACCGTTCATGCTGCGACCGCTACCCAGAAGACTGTTGATGGCCCTTCAAAGAAAGATTGACGCGGTGGCCGTGGTATTCTTGAGAATATCATCCCCTCATCCACCGGTGCTGCCAAAGCGGTGGGCAAGGTTCTGCCCGAGCTGAACGGCAAATTGACAGGAATGGCCTTCCGTGTGCCGACCTCTGATGTTTCTGTGGTTGATCTGACCGTTGAACTCGAAAAAGGTGCCAGCTACGAAGAGATTTGTGCGGCAATGAAAGCTGCCGCCGCAGTCAAACCAGGTATTGGTGAGACCCTTGCCTACACCGATGAGAAGGTGGTCTCTACCGACTTCCGTGGCGTTGGTTACTCATCAATTTTTGATGCCGGTGCCGGTATCGCCCTTGATGATACCTTTGTTAAGGTCGTCTCATGGTATGACAACGAGTATGGTTATACCGCCAACATGATGCGCTTTGCCGCACACGTTGCTGCTAACTAAAAGCTAAACTGGTAGGGGCTGCCTCCTTGTGTAGGGGGCAGTCTCTAACCATCACAAGAGCTGTCTGCCAAGTCGCAGCGGAGTGTTGTCAGGTTTGGCAGACCGTTTTTCCCTTCAATATCTGTTCTGAGGAGTTTTATTCATGTCTTTCATCAAGTTGACCGATCTTGACCTTGCCGGTAAACGGGTTCTGATTCGTGCTGATCTTAACGTGCCGGTAAAAAATGGCCAGGTAACCTCTGATGCGCGGATCACCGCCTCGATGCCTACCATAGAATATTGTATGAAAGCCGGTGCCAAGGTGCAGGTCATGTCGCATCGTGGCCGCCCTGAAGAGGGTAAGGTGGATGACGAGAACTCAATGGCCCCGATCGCTGCAGATATGAGCCGCAAGCTCGGAAAAGAGGTTCGTCTAATTAAGGATTATCTTGATGGCGACTTTAGTGTTGCTGAAGGTGAAGTTGTCCTGTTTGAAAACGTCCGTTTTAATGCGGGTGAAAAGAAAGATAACGAAGCGCTAGCCAAACGTTATGCAGCCCTGTGTGATGTTTTTGTCATGGATGCTTTTGGTACGGCACACCGGGCCCAGGCCTCCACCCACGGTGCTGGCAAGTTTGCCCCCACCGCTTGCGCCGGCCTGCTGCTCGCCGAGGAGCTTGATGCACTGGGTAAGGCGTTAGCCAATCCGGCGCGTCCGATGGTGGCAATTGTTGGCGGTTCTAAAGTCTCTACCAAACTCACCGTGCTTGAGGCGTTGGCAGAGAAGGTTGATCAGATGGTCGTCGGCGGTGGCATTGCCAACACTTTCCTTAAAGCGATGGGCCACAATGTTGGAAAATCACTTTGCGAGGATGACTTGGTGGATACCGCCAAAGCACTGATTGAGAAGATGAAGGCGCGTGGTGCCAATATCCCGATTGCGGTTGACGTTGTCTGTGGCAAAGAGTTTAGTGAAAGTGCCGCAGCGACTCTGAAAAATGCCGCAGATGTTGAGGATGACGACCTGATTTTTGATATTGGCCCAAAATCTGCGGCAGAACTTGCTGAGATTATCGCCAATGCTGGAACCATCGTCTGGAACGGACCCGTCGGTGTGTTTGAGTTTGACCAGTTTGGTGAAGGGACAAAAACCGTTGCGATGGCGATAGCCAATGCCAAAGGTTTCTCTCTGGCGGGTGGCGGTGACACCATTGCCGCGATTCAGAAGTATGACATTTATGACAAAATAAGTTACATCTCTACCGCAGGCGGTGCTTTCCTCGAATACTTAGAGGGTAAAACCTTGCCGGCAGTGGCGATGCTTGAGGCGTGTGCGAAGCGCTAATTGTGCTGCTGATCACCGCTAACGTCGCTGGAGTGCGTCTGTGAACCAACGGCGTACCAAGATAGTGGCCACCCTCGGCCCTGCGACAGATGATCCGGGGGTGCTGGACAAGATCATTGAGGCGGGCGTCGATGTGGTGCGGATTAACTTCTCCCACGGTACCGATGCCGAACATATTGCGCGAGCCGAACGGGTGCGCGATCGCGCATCGGCACACGGACGGCAGATCGGCGTACTCTGTGATCTGCAGGGGCCGAAAATTCGTATTGAGAAGTTTCGCGAAGGCAAAGTTGAACTCAAAGAGGGAGACACCTTCTTTCTCGATACGCAGTTTGATGTCAATAATGGTGATGAGCGGGGTGTTGCCGTCTCCTATGCCGATCTGCCTCATGATGTGAAGCGTGGTGATAATCTCCTGCTTGATGATGGTCGTCTGGTACTTTGGGTTGATCATGTCGAAGGGAGTGCGGTGCACTGTCGTGTCGTGGTCGGGGGAAGACTCTCTAACCGTAAGGGGATTAACCTCCAGGGTGGCGGCCTCTCAGCCGCTGCGCTAACCGACAAGGATCGCGCCGATATTCGTACCGCTGCGGCGATGGAGGCGGACTACGTTGCTGTCTCCTTTCCGCGATCAGCGGCGGATATTCATCTGGCACGGCAATTGTTGCAGGAGGCAGGTGGCAAGGGCGGTATTATTGCCAAAATAGAGCGTGCTGAAGCGCTGCTGGTGATCGATGAAATTATCGATGCCTCCGATGCAGTGATGATTGCCCGTGGTGATCTTGGTGTCGAAATCGGTGATGCGGCGCTGCCGCCGGTGCAAAAAGATATTATTCATCGCGCTCGTTGCAAAAACAGGGTGGTGATGACCGCGACTCAGATGATGGAGTCGATGATCGAAAATCAGATCCCGACGCGGGCGGAGGTCTTTGATGTTGCCAACTCGGTACTTGATGGTACCGATGCGGTGATGCTCTCGGCGGAGACCGCTACCGGGCGTTATCCTGACAAGGCGATCGCCGCGATGCACCGCGTCTGTCTTGAGGCCGAGAAGCAGAGTGTCGCCAGGGTTTCAGATCACCGAATTCACACCGAGTTTCATTTTACCGACGAGGCGATAGCCATGGCCTCCATGTATATTGCCAACCACCTCAATGTTCGTGCGATTGCAGCGTTAACCGAGTCGGGATCAACGACGTTGTGGATGTCGCGCATCAGCTCGTTAATTCCGATTTACGCGATGACTCGTCATGTTGAGACACGGCGCAAGGTGACCCTTTATCGTGGCGTCTATCCGGTGAGTTTCGACTCTACCCTGACTACCGACCATGCGCTCATGAATCGCGAGGCGATTGATGAACTGCGTCGGCGAGGGGCGGTACGGGATGGTGATTTGGTAATTATTACCAAAGGTGATCTGATGGGGGTCCATGGTGGAACCAACGCCATGAAAATCGTTCGGGTTGGCGAGCTGGTGTAATAACCGCTCAAATTTTTAGCAACTTTTCTTTTTTTATCTAATTTAAGGAGTACAAGATGGCTTTGGTATCAATGCGTCAACTGTTGGATCACGCAGCAGAGCACGGTTATGGTCTGCCTGCTTTTAACGTTAATAACATGGAGCAGGTACAGGCGATCATGATGGCTGCTGATGCGGTCGATAGTCCGGTCATTCTGCAGGGCTCAGCGGGTGCGCGTAACTATGCAGGTGAACCCTTTCTGCGCCATCTGATTATCGCGGCAATTGAGCAGTACCCCCATATTCCGGTCGTCATGCATCAGGATCACGGCGCATCGCCTGCAGTTTGTGCACGTTCCATTCAATCGGGCTTTAGCTCGGTGATGATGGACGGCTCGCTAATGAGTGACGGTAAAACCCCCTCCAGCTATGAGTACAATATTGACGTCACCCGTCGCGTTGTGGATATGGCACACTCTTGCGGTGTCTCCGTTGAGGGTGAGCTGGGCTGCCTCGGTTCGCTGGAGACCGGTGAGATGGGTGAAGAGGATGGCCATGGTGCGGAAGGTAAGCTCGACCTAGATATGCTGCTGACAGATCCCGAGCAGGCAGCTGATTTTGTCAAGCAGACCAAGGTCGATGCGCTGGCGATTGCCATCGGAACCTCGCACGGTGCCTATAAGTTCACCAAAAAGCCAACCGGTGAAATTCTCCGTATTGACCGTATTAAAGAGATCAACGCCCGCATTCCCAATACCCATCTGGTCATGCATGGCTCTTCATCCGTACCTCAGGACTGGCTGGCGATTATCAATAACTATGGCGGCGACATGGGGCAGACCTATGGCGTACCTGTTGAAGAGATTGTCGAAGGGATTAAGTCCGGCGTGCGTAAAGTCAACATCGACACCGATCTGCGGATGGCCTCAACCGGCTCAATTCGCAAGCACCTGCACGATTCACCGAGCAACTTTGATCCACGCAAGTTCCTTAAAGAGGCGACCAAAGCGATGAGCGGCATCTGCAAAGCACGCTACGAAGCGTTTGGCTCAGCGGGAATGGCGTCAAAAATAAAGCCAATCTCACTGGAAATTATGTTTAGCCAGTATGAGGCAGGTAAACTCGCGCCAAAGATCAACTAGGCAACGGTAAAACCTTAAAAACAAAAACCCCGGTGCGCCGGGGTTTTTTTTGCGTAAAACTCAATTATGGTGACAGTTTACTAAATACAGTTGATCGCTAATTGATCATGCATGCCGCGTTTACCTCGTATCGTCATCCCCGGTTACCCTCACCATGTCACTCAGCGGGGTAATTGTCGCGTCTATAGACCGCATAATCAGAAGAAAAGCAGGCGCTATCGCTAATGCAGTTAAGGTCAAAAATCGCCTTACGGTCAAGTACAGATGCCCCTAACTGCTCGCTTTTGTTAAAAGTCAGTTCAGCAATATGGTGCTTAGGCGGCAGCAGGGTATTGAGAAAGCTAATGAGATTGGGCTTACTCTGCTCCTCACCGAAAATCTTCTTAAAGCCAAAATCGGTAAAGAGATTAATGTAGTGGCTATGGGGCATGATGTTCTCTCTGCGGTGAGGCGAAATGGGCTAGGTGAGGGCTATTTTAACCATGAAGATAATAAAAAACGCAAAAGAAAAGAGATCCTTGTCTGCACCTGCGCTTCACTCGGTTGTTTTCTCTTGCGGGGGGGCATGTCGCCGCGATTGCTGCTAGGTAAAAAGCGGGTTTTGTGGTATAAAGCACGCCCCGTGGCGCTGCTGCGGGATAAACTCACACAGGTATCGACACATCACCCGGGTGCCACCTTTATTGCGTGGTTGGATGATGGGATGTCTGGCGGTTAAACCCAACTAAATCAGGAGTCCATTCTTAATGGCTAATGTCTCTATGCGCGATATGCTTGAAGCGGGTGTTCATTTCGGTCACCAGGCCCGCTACTGGAACCCCAAAATGGGGCCCTATATTTTTGGTGCTCGTAATAAAATTCATATTGTTAACCTCGAAAAGAGCCTGCCACTCTATCAGGATGCGGTTAACTTTATCTCTAAAGTGGCTGCCAAGCGTGGCACCGTTCTTTTTGTCGGTACCAAGCGTCAGGCGCGGGAGGTGATTAGTGAAGAGGCTGCCCGTTGTGGAATGCCTTTTGTTAACCATCGCTGGCTGGGCGGTATGTTGACCAACTTTAAAACTGTCAAACAGTCCATTGCCCGCCTTAAAGAGCTGGAGCAGATGGAGCAGGAGGGTTCATTGAGCCGCTTCTCCAAAAAAGAGGGGCTGATGCAGAAGCGTGAGCTTGAGAAGCTGCAGCGTAGCCTTGGTGGTATTAAAGATATGCATGGTCTGCCGGATGCGATTTTTGTCATGGATGTCGGGCATGAGAAGATTGCCATTAGCGAAGCCAACAAGCTGGGTATTCCCGTGGTGGCGGTGGTGGATACCAATAACTCCCCTGATGGTGTTGACTATATTATTCCCGGCAATGACGACTCGATTCGTTCGATTACTCTCTTTGCCCGTGGTTTTGCAGATGCAGTCACCGAAGGGCGTACCGTTGCCAATCAGATCAACAGCAGTCGTGCTGATGATTTTGTTGAGGTGACTGAAGTGGCTGCGCAGGCACCTGCCGCTTAACTAGCGAAATAGATAACCCGCACTGCCACGTTTGGCGTGCGGGTTGTTGTCTGATTTTATAATGATTTAAAGGAAAAAGAGCAATGGCAATAACAGCTGCCCAGGTAAAAGACCTGCGTGAGCGCACTGGCGCCGGCATGATGGAGTGTAAGCGGGCGTTAGTTGAGTGTGACGGTGATATTGAAGCGGCTATTGAGGCGATGCGTAAAAGTGGCATGGCTAAGGCTGATAAAAAGGCCGGTCGTATCGCTGCCGAGGGTTTGGTGAGCATTAAGGTGAGTGAGAGTGGTCGTACCGCAGCGATAGTTGAGGTTAATTGCGAAACTGACTTTGTCACTAAAGGCGATGATTTTATTAACTTTGTTAATGATATCGCAAACCAGGTTCTGACTCAGAAACCAGCCGATATGAGTGCGCTTTTGGCCGCCCCGATGGCGGGTGGCGAGACCTTGGAAAACACCACAAAAAATCTCATTGCTAAAATTGGCGAAAATATGAGTGCGCGTCGTTTTCGTATTCTCGATGGCGAGGTGATCGGCACCTATATGCACGGTAGCCGTATTGGCGTGGTTGTGGTGCTCAAGGGTGGCAATGAGACACTGGCCAAAGATATCGCTATGCATGTGGCTGCGAGTCGTCCGACGGCAATTTCGGCAGCGGAAGTCTCCCCTGAGCTTATCGCTAAAGAGAAAGAGATCTTTATGGCGCAAGCGGCAGAGAGTGGTAAGCCCGCCAATATTATCGAGAAGATGGTAGAGGGTCGGGTAGCAAAGTTCCTCAAAGAGGTGACCTTAGTCGGCCAGCCTTTTGTTAAAGATCCTGATCAAACTGTTGAAGATCTGTTAAAGGCAGCCAAGGCAGAGGTCGTTGCCTTCGAGCGTTTTGAAGTTGGCGAAGGGATCGAGAAGAAGCAGGAAAACTTTGCTGACGAGGTCATGGCTCAGATTAAAGGGTAAATAAGATGACCACCCCGACACAGTACAAATATCGACGGGTGCTGCTGAAATTGAGCGGCGAAGCATTAATGGGTGATAAGGCATTCGGTATTGATACCGGGGTGATCACCCGCATTGCCAGTGAAATAGCGGCGATAGCTGCAGCTGGTGTCGAAGTGGGGCTTGTTGTCGGGGGTGGTAATATATTTCGTGGCGTCAGCCTCTCCTCCTCGGGAATGGAGCGCGCCAATGCTGACCATATCGGTATGTTGGCTACGGTGATAAATGCTCTGTCGTTACAGGATGGTCTGGAGCGACAGGGACTGACCGTTAGAGTGATGTCGGCGCTGCCGATTCATCAAATGTGTGAGGATTACATCCGCCGTCGTGCGTTGCGCCATCTTGAAAAGGGGCGGGTGGTCATATTTGCGGCAGGTACCGGTAACCCCTTTTTCACTACAGACTCGGCAGCGGCGCTGCGGGGTATTGAGACGCGGGTTGATCTGGTGCTTAAGGCAACGCTGGTGGATGGCGTCTACTCCGCTGACCCAAAAAAAGATAAAAATGCGACGCTCTACTCGCATCTGACCTATGACGAGGTGTTGGACAGGCGTTTAGGGGTGATGGATTTAACCGCAATTGTGTTGTGTCGTGATAACCGTCTGCCGATGCGGGTCTATAATATGAATAAAGCGGGGGCACTGATGCGAGTGATCACCGGTGAGCAGGAAGGTACTTTGATTGATTGTGGAGAGAGTAATGCTTAAAGAAATTGAAAAAGATGCGCAGCAGCGCATGGTGAAGAGTGAAGAGACGTTAAAGCATGAGTTGGCAAAAATTCGTACTGGACGTGCTCACCCCTCAATTCTTGATCATATTCATGTTGATTATTACGGGTCTAACCTGCCGATTAGTCAGGTTGCGAATATTAATGTTGAGGATTCACGCACCCTGTCGGTCACGCCGTGGGAGAAGAGTATGGTGAAGGTGGTAGAGAAGGCGATTATCACCTCTGATTTAGGGCTTAACCCTGCGGTGTCGGGTTCGGTGCTGCGTATCCCCATGCCCGCGTTAACCGAAGAGCGTCGTCGTGACCTGATTCGGGTGGTTAAAAATGAGGGGGAGGGTGCCAAGGTTGCGGTGCGCAATATTCGCCGTGACGCCAATGCCGACATTAAGTCGCTGTTAAAAGAGAAATCTGTGAGTGAAGATGAGGCCCATGGTGCCGAGGATCGGGTGCAGAAACTGACCGATGCGCATATCGCTACCATCGACAGTATGGTGGCCATCAAAGAGAAGGAGTTAATGGAGATTTAGTCGTCAGACTACTTCATACGCTTCATGAACTATTTGCGGCCATTGCCCTGTTTAACTCTGTTAAGTGCGCCAGCGTTTCGGGTGCGGGTCGTTGCTGCTATGGCTAAACTGCTGTGAGCAGCCATGCTGACAAGTTGCCCCGTCATATTGCGATTATTATGGATGGTAATGGTCGCTGGGCGCGGCAGCGGCTGTTGCCCCGCTTTGCCGGACATCAGAGCGGTATGGAGTCGGTGCGTCAGGTAGTTAAAAAATGTATTGAAGATGGTATTGAGGCACTGACGCTCTTTGCCTTTAGCAGCGAAAATTGGCGCCGTCCTGCGGAAGAGGTCGGGCTGTTAATGAAGCTCTTTATGACCGCGCTGGATCGCGAAGTGAAAAAACTCCATAAAAATGGGGTGCGTCTGCGGGTGGTTGGTGATCTTGCCGCTTTTCCCGAGGAGTTGCAGCAGCGTATTGTGAACGCCGAGGCGCTCACCAGAGATAACGAACGCCTCGCCTTAAATATTGCCGCCAACTATGGCGGGCGCTGGGATATTGTCCAGGCGTGTCAACAGCTGGCGCTGCGGGTTAAGTTGGGGAGTCTGCAGGTGGAGGAGATTAACAGCGATCTGCTGGCGGCGGCGCTCTCCCTTGCGGATCTGCCAGAACCTGATCTCTTTATTCGCACCGGCGGTGAAGAGCGGATTAGCAACTTTCTTCTTTGGCAACTGGCCTATACCGAACTCTACTTTACCAAAGAGCTCTGGCCGGAGTTTAATGGCGAATCGTTGCAGCGGGCAGTGGCGTCATACAGTCAGCGGCAGCGCCGTTTTGGGCGAACCAGTGAACAGGTCGAGGAAGCGGCGGGTTGAGCGCGCTGATGCAGCGGATTTTAACTGCGCTGCTGCTGGCCCCACTGGTGGTGGCTGGTCTGCTCTGGTTGCAGCCGACGCTACTGGCAATAGTGCTGGGTTTGGTTCTGCTGCCGGCATTGTGGGAGTGGGGGAGTTTTATCGGCGATAAGCCATCCCCCTCGACATCACCATCCCAATCGCTGCGTCTCCCCTTTTTTGCGCTGGGAACCCTGCTGCTGCTGGCCATCTATTTTTTGCCACTGGCGCAGTTAGAGTGGCTGCTGTGGTTAGCGCTGCTCTTTTGGGGCGTCGCCTTTAAACGCTTACTCAGTTACCCCACCCGTTTGTCACTGCTGCAAAGTAGCCGTTACGGGCGTTTTGTTACCGGACTTCTCGTGCTGTTACCTGCCTGGGCGGGGGTGCTGGTGCTGCTGCGTCATCCGCTGTTGGGTTCCTATTATCTTCTTCTTCTCTTGTTAATTATTTGGGGTGCCGATATTGGCGCCTACTTTGCTGGCAGACGTTGGGGACGGCATAAGCTGGCGAGCGCAGTCTCACCGGGAAAAAGTATTGAAGGAGCCGTCGGGGGCTGGCTGTTGGCAATGCTGGTCGCGGCTCTTTTTGCCAGTTGGATGGTGGCGCAGCAGCCCATCTCAATGCCACCGCTCTTCAGCTTGCTGCTTATTGTCGCGGTGATCATTCCCGTCTCGATAGTTGGCGATCTGTTTGAGAGTATGTACAAACGTATCGTTGGGGTAAAAGATAGTGGTCATATTCTTCCTGGTCATGGTGGTGTGCTGGATCGGATAGACAGCTTTACGGCAGCCGCACCGCTCTTTACCCTAGCACTATTGGTCACCCTAGGATGAGTCACTCAACGATCACGCCACAGCAGATCACGGTGCTCGGCTCTACCGGCTCGATTGGCGTGAGTACCCTCGATGTGATAGCGCGTCACCCTGACCGCTTCAGGGTTTTTGCCCTGACGGCGCAGCGTCAGGTGGAGCGACTTTTGGCTCAGGCGATTCAGTTTCATCCGCGTTATCTGGTGATGGTGGAGACGCAGGCCGCCGCCGATTTACGGCAACGACTGGCAGCGGCAGGGCTGGCTGATATTGAGGTACTTTCAGGGGCAGCTGCGCTGGTGGAGGTTGCTGCCGATAGCGCTGTTGATACGGTGATGGCGGCGATTGTCGGTGCTGCGGGACTGCCGCCGGTCTTTGCTGCGGCAACCTGCGGCAAGCGGATACTGCTGGCCAATAAAGAGGCGCTGGTGGTGGCGGGGGATCTGTTAATGCAGGCGGTGCGTCGGCATGGCGCGACACTGCTGCCGATTGATAGCGAGCATAACGCGATTTTTCAGTCCATGCCGAGCAACTTTGCGACGGGGCTTGATGCCGTTGGCGTGAGTACTATTTTGCTGACTGCATCGGGTGGTCCGTTTCGCAATACGCCGCTGGCGGAGTTGGCGACAGTCACGGTTGAACAGGCGGTTGCTCACCCTAACTGGAGCATGGGGCGGAAAATTTCCGTTGACTCGGCGACGATGATGAATAAGGGGCTGGAGCTAATCGAAGCGTGCTGGCTCTTTAATGCGACGCCAGAACAGATTGAGGTGGTGATTCATCCCGAGAGTGTTATTCACTCGTTGGTGCAGTATATTGATGGTTCGGTACTGGCGCAGTTGGGTAACCCCGATATGCGTACCCCGATTGCCCATGCGCTGGCATGGCCGTCGCGGATGCTCTCCGGTGTCAAATCGCTCAATCTTTTTGAGGTGGCGGCGTTACACTTTAGCCGACCCGATTATCAACGTTTTCCGGCGTTGTCACTCTGTTGCAATGCCATGCGACAGGGGGGGACAACACCGACAATTCTTAATGCCGCTAATGAGATTGCGGTGGCGGCATTTCTCCAGCGGCAGATCTCCTTTACCACAATTAGCGCGATGATTGATGCCACCCTGCAGCGCATGAGTGGTGTCGCGGTAGAGTCCCTTGAACAACTGCTGGCGGTAGATGGCGAGGCACGCCATCTGACCACCAGCTTACTGGCGAGTAAGCCTGCATGAGCACAATTACGACAATTCTTCTCTTTATTCTGGTGCTCTCACTCCTGGTGGCGGTGCATGAGTTTGGCCACTTTTGGGTGGCGCGGCGTTGCGGGGTAAAGGTGCTGCGCTTCTCCATTGGCTTTGGGCAGCCGTTGTGGCGCTACCGACCTGCTGCAGGTGAAACCGAGTATGTTGTTGCCGCTATCCCGTTAGGGGGGTATGTAAAAATGGTTGATGAGCGCGAGGAGGAGGTGAGCGAAGCTGATCTGCCGCGTGCCTTTAACCGTCAGTCGCTGGCAAAACGTTTTGCCATTGTCTTTGCCGGCCCGCTATTTAATATTCTTTTTGCAATTTTGCTCTATTGGCTAATGTTTATGCATGGTGTGCCCGGTACGCTTCCCCTAGTTGGCGAGGTAGCTCCAGAGACACTTGCCGCCGAGGCTGGGGTGTTGCAGGGGGATGAGATTATTGCGGTGGCGGGGCGCAAAACCCCGACGTGGCAGGCAGTCGTTGAAGCGGTCTATCCGATGATGATGCTGAATGAACCGGTTGATCTGCAGCTTCAGCGTGACGGTCTGTTACTGGATATCCGTCTGCAGGGTGACTTTACCGCACAGACAAAACCTGAAGAGGTGGTTGACAGGGTGGGGCTGCGCCCTTTTGCGTTAGCCATTCCGGCGATTATTGGCACGATAGGTGAAGGATCACCTGCGGCAGTGGCGGGCATCCGTCAAGGTGATCGGGTGGTAGCGGTGGCAGATGAGCCGATAGAAGAGTGGCAAGATCTGGTCGCCATTGTCCAGGAGAACCCCGGACACCCTTTGCTATTTACCCTTCAGCGTGGCGAGCAGCTGCTGACGCTGGAAGTTCGTCCTTTGGCCGAACGTGATGCCGAGGGCAAAGCGGTGGGGAAGATTGGTGTGGGGGTGCAGCTTGATGAGGCCGAGCTTGCCAAATATCGCAGTGAGTGGCGTTTTGGCCCGGTGGATGCGATGGGTGCCGCCTTGGCGAAAAGCGGGGAGATGGCGCGCCTGACCCTGAAATTAATTGGTGAAATGTTGCTGGGGCGTGCGTCGGTCGATAACCTGAGCGGCCCAGTTACGATTGCCGTTTACGCCAAAAGTTCTGCGGTGGCAGGGTTAAGTCAACTGCTGGGTTTTATCGCAATTGTCAGCATCAGCTTGGGGGTGCTCAATCTGCTGCCGATCCCGATTCTTGATGGCGGACATCTGCTCTTCTATCTAATTGAGGCGGTGAAGGGATCGCCGCTACCTGAAGCGGTGGAGGCACTTGGACAACGGGTGGGCATGGTGCTGCTGCTAATGTTAATGAGTTTGGCGCTCTATAACGATTTACTACGGCTGGTGGGTTAAATGGTGTGGCGTTCTCTTCTGCTGTTGCTGTTACTGCTACCGCTGTCGCAACGGCTGCTGGCGATGACCCCTTTTGTGGTCAACAAGATTGAGGTCGAAGGTCTACAGCGCATTACCCTTGGCACGATCTATAACTATCTGCCGTTGCAACAGGGTGACAGGCTTGATGCCGCCCTCGCCAATGAGGCGCTGCATGCCCTCTATAAAACCGGTTTTTTTAATGACGTGGCGTTAGAGCGTGATGGCAATAATCTGCTTATTTTTGTCACCGAGCGGCCGGCAATTGAGAGCATTACCTTCGAGGGTAATGACGCCTTTCCCAGTGAAGATCTGACCAATAGCCTTAAGGGGATCGGTTTGAGCGAGGGGCGTATTTTTAACCGTTCGCTGCTCGACAGGGTCTCTCAGGAGTTGAAGTTACAGTATCTCAGCATGGGCAAATATGGTGTCGGGATAACGAGTGAGGTGAAGGCGCTGGAGCGTAATCGTGTCGCCATTACTATTAAGATCGATGAGGGGGAGGTGGCAAAGATCCGTCATCTTAATCTGGTCGGCAATCATGCCTATAGCGACGCCGAGTTGCTGGCACGTCTGGAGTCGGGAGAGCAGGCGCTCTTTGGTCTGTTTAGTGACCGTGATGACTACGCCAAACAGAAGCTGACCGGTGATTTGGAAAAACTGCGTTCGTGGTACATGGATCGCGGTTATATCCGCTTTGACATCTCCTCCACCCAGGTCTCGATCACGCCTGACAAAGAGTCAATTTATGTGACGGTAAATCTTAGTGAGGGTGAGCAGTATCGTGTTTCCCAAGTTAGGGTGAGCGGTGATACGGTGCTGCCGGTGGCGGATATCGAGGCATTGATTACGCTTAAAGCAGGGGAGACCTTCTCTCGTAAAGAGGTCGCCAGCAGTAATGAGGCGATTGCCGAGCTATTGGGTGATGTCGGTTATGCCTTTGCCAACATTAACCCGATCCCCGAAATTGATGAGGCGCGGCGTGAAGTCTCCCTCGATTTTCAGGTCGAACCGGGGCGGCGCACCTATATTAACCGAATTGAACTTAGTGGCCATGATCGCACCCGTGATGAGGTTCTGCGGCGCGAACTGCGGCAGATGGAGTCGGGTTGGGTTTCGACCAGCCGCGTAAAACGTTCGCGAACCCGTCTTGATCGTCTGGGTTTTTTTGATAGTGTCGATGTCAAAATGCCACCGGTACCGGGCAGTGCGGATCAGGTCGATCTCGCCTTTGATGTGGTTGAGCGTAACGCCTTTGGTAATCTCAGCGCCGGTATTGGCTACAGTAGTGCCGATGGTATGCTGGTAAATGCCAGTGTTACGGAAGAGAACTTTTTTGGAACAGGACAGCGTTTTAGTATTAGTGCTAACAATAGTGAACTGAATACGGTTTACAGTTTCAGCTTTACCGAGCCCTATGCCGATCTGGATGGTACCAGCCGCACGCTTAACTTCTCCTACAGCGAAAGCGATACCGGTGCCATTGATGTCGTTGAGTACACCACCGATACCTACACCCTCGGCCTCATTTATGGGATGCCGATTGGTGAATACGATACCTATCGCTACGGGTTTAATTATGATTTAACCACACTCAATACCGATGCCAACACAAGTCAGCATATTATTGATTTCTGTGATGATCAGGTGAGTCGTAACGACTGTCAGTTTGACGTCTTTAATGTCACCAATGGCTGGATTCACGATACCCGTAACCGCGCTATATTTCCCAATGCCGGTGGCAAGTTAAATTTGAACTCCATCGTCGCGCTGCCCTTTACGGATGCCGCACTCAATTTTTATAAAGTAAGTCTGTCACATCAGCACTATTTTCCAGTATTGGCGGATAACGTACTCTCCCTGTTTGGCGAGATGGCCTATGCCGATGTTTATGGCAACAGTCATGTTCTTGCCCCCTTTGAGCGCTACTATGCCGGTGGAATAAACTCCATTCGCGGTTTTCGTAGTCGCACCGTCGGTTCAGAGGGAACCTTTGATGAAGCCGGAGAGGCGCTTGGTGGTAATACCCGGCTTCTGTTGCGTAGCGAGTTTCTCTTTCCGCCGCCTTTTGAGGATAATGAGGGGTCGATGCGTTTTGGGCTTTTTGTTGATGGTGGCAACACCTTCAATCGTGATTACGGCGTTGATGTCGCTGATTTACGCTACTCGGCAGGGGTCTCATTGGCGTGGATCACCCCGATTGGTCCGTTAAAGTTCAGTTACGGCCAACCCCTGAACAGAAAGGATGATGATGAAGTTGAGAGTTTTCAGTTTACCATTGGTCAGCCGTAATACGGCTATTTTATAGATAATTTGGAGCAATAATGAGTCGATATAGTGTGAAGTTCCCCCCCTGGCAACTACTGTTACTGTTAAGCAGTTTTATCGGAGTGGTAGGCGTAGCGGAGGCGGCCGATGCGGCGGTGAAGGTTGCCTTTGTCAATACTGCAGAACTGCTTGAGCGCTCTCCCCATGCGGAAAAATTGCGTACTAAACTTCAGGAAGAGTTTGCTGGACGTGACGGCGAGCTGGTTAAGATGCAGCAGAAGATTAAAGGGATGGAGGAGCGCATCGCCCGTGACGGCTCGATTATGAGCAAAGATGAGCAGCGCGAACTGGAACGTGATCTGTTGCAGGAGCAGCGTAACTTTAAGCGTCTGCGCGATGAGTTTAGTGAAGATCTCACCCTGCGTCAAAATGAAGAGCTGAAGAAAATTCAGTTTGAAATGGCACAGGTGGTTGTTGAAGTGGCACAAAAGCAGGGATTTGATATTGTTCTGGAGTCCGGTGTGGTTTATGCCAGTGATCGCGTTAACATTACCGATGCCGTGATCACCGCACTTAAGCAACGGACAAAAAAGTAGCTTTCAACGTGATGTCTCGGATAACAATCAATGCCATTAAGTTCGGCCTGAGTCTGTCCACCACCCGCTTGCCGGGACGCCGTAAACCCATCCCTGGGGGCTTGACGGCGGCGTCCCTGCCGCCGACACCCAGCAAGCGGGCAGTGGACACCCTTAACTTAATGGTATTGGGATGACAATGGCCACTCAAGGGAGCGCTTGGTGAACGCACCCGTCACCCTGCAACAGATTGCCGACTATCTAGGCGGTACCCTGCGTGGCGAGGGTGATTTGGCGATTGCCGGGGTGGCACCACTACAGCCGGGCGTCGCGGGCAAATTAAGTTTTTTAAGTCACCCCCGATTACGCCCGCAGTTAACCACCACCCGCGCGACGGCGGTCATTATTGGTAAGGATGATCTCCCCTTTGTTCCTGACACGGTTGCTACCATTGTTGTGTTGCACCCCTATCTTGCCTATGCGCAGGTTAGCAGCCTCTTTGCGCCAGCGGTGCGACAGGTGGTTAGCAGCGAGATGATTGACTGCTCTGCGCAAATCGCCTCTGATGCGGTGATTGCGTTAACCGCAGTGATTGCGGCCGATACGGTCATCGGGGCGGGGGTGGTCATTGAGGATTACTGCGTGATTGGGGCGCACTGTCGCATTGGTAGCGGTAGTCACCTCTATGCGCGGGTAACCCTTTATGATGATGTCACTATTGGGGAACGGGCCATTATTCACTCTGGCGCGGTGCTGGGTGCCGATGGTTTTGGTTTTGCCAATGACGCGGGTCGCTGGGTGAAAATTCATCAGCTTGGTGGGGTAGTGATTGGTGATGATGTCGAAATTGGCGCCAATACCACCATTGACCGTGGCGCGATGGAGAACACTCTGATTGGTCACGGGGTGAAGCTCGATAACCAGATTCAGGTCGCCCATAACGTGAAAATTGGTGACCATACGGCTATCGCCGGTTGTGTCGGTATTGCCGGTAGCGCGAAAATCGGCGCTCACTGCGCTATTGGTGGTGGTGCGGGCATTTTGGGGCATCTGACGATAGCTGACGGCGTGACGGTGACGGCGATGTCACTGGTGACGCAATCGATTGAACAACCCGGGATCTATAGCACAGCGCTGCCGCTGGAGAGCAAACGCAGTGCCCAGCGCAACGCGGTTCGCTACACCCAGCTTGACGCGATGGCGCGGCGTTTAAGCGCGCTTGAACGCACGCTGCAATCCCCAGCCCCTTTATCCCCATCCCCTTCATCGAACAACCATTCAGTCAACCATCAGGAGAGGCGACCCGTGAGCGAAGAGAGTGAACCTGCCAGCAGCCAGACAACCGCAATTCCCAGCCCCATTAATCACAGTATGGATATTCAGGAGATCCTCAACTACCTGCCACACCGCTTCCCATTTTTGTTGGTTGATCGGGTGCTCTCCTGTGAACCTGGGGTGAAACTGACCGCGCTTAAAAACATCACGGTCAATGAGCCCTTTTTCCCCGGTCACTTCCCCGGTCGCCCGATCTTCCCCGGGGTACTGATTATGGAGGCATTGGCGCAGGCAACCGGCATTCTTGCCTTTAAAAGCAGTGGAGCGCGCCCGGCGCATGACAAGCTCTATTTTTTTGCCGGTATTGATAACTGCCGTTTTAAGCAGCCGGTAATTCCCGGCGATCAGCTGTTATTGGAGGTCGCCGTGGTGAAAGAGAAGCGCGGTATTTGGAAATTTACCGGCGTTGCCTCAGTGGCGGGTAAAGTGGTCGCCAGTGCCGATCTGATGTGCGCCGAGCAACGGGTGCAGTGATGATTCATGCCACTGCGATTATTGACAGCTCAGCAAAAATTGCCGCAGGGGTAGAGGTTGGCCCCTATACCGTTATCGGTGCCGATGTCGAGATTGGTGAAGGGAGCGTTATTGGCCCGCATGTGGTGATTAACGGCCCGACCCGCATTGGCAAAGAGAACCGAATTTTTCAGTTTGCCTCGGTGGGTGAACGTCCGCAGGATCTTAAATATCATGGCGAGCCGACACGTCTGGAGATTGGCGATCGCAACACGATTCGCGAAGGGGTGACGCTCAGTCGCGGTACCGTCGGTGGTGGTGGTGTGACCACTATTGGCAACGATAATCTGCTCATGGCCTATGTGCATGTCGCTCACGATTGCCATATCGCGGATCGCACGATTTTTTCCAATAACGCCTCGCTTGCTGGCCATGTTCGCGTCGGGAGTCAGGTGATATTAAGTGGTTTTACCCTGGTACATCAGTTCTGTTCGATTGGCGATCACGCCTTTGCCGGTATGGGAAGCGCGATAAGCAAAGATGTTCCCCCCTACTTAATGGTTTCAGGAAGTCCCGCCGCACCCCACGGGATTAACCGTGAAGGGCTAAAACGGCGCGGCTTCTCTGCCGCGACGATGCAGCAGATCCTCGCTGCTTACCGGCTGCTCTATCGTGCTGGGCTCTCTTTTAGTGAAGCGAAGGAGCAGATAAAGGCGGCGGCGGCGGACTCACCGGAAGTCGCGCTCTTTTATGCAGCACTGGAACAGACGACACGCGGGATTATTCGTTAATCTGTCGTCGTCGCGGTATTGCCTGAACTGACAACCAGGGTAGTTGCGGGCGTTGCCTTTAGGGTGTCGTGATTTAGGGCAAAATCCTGTTGTAGCTGGTTCTGTATGAGATCATAAATACTCTCTTCGCCCAATTCGCGTTCGCTGGCGTACTGTTGGCGGTCAAAAAGTTGCAGCGCCGCCATCTGGTATTTATCGGTGGGGCGCAGGTTGCTCTGCGATGCGCTCCCTTGAACCTCACCGGGTGGGTGCGGGACAAATTCGTTAAGTCGCCGAGTAATGGTATTGAGCGTTAGCTGTTGTGGATCACTGGCGGGAATGAGTAGTTCACTCTCCTGGGTGCAGGTAAGAAAGCCCATTCTCTCCAGACTGGTTAAAATCTCCTCCTCAATTTTTGCCGGTAGTTGACTGTAGGCATTCAGTTCATTGCGGCTTAGGGGGCGGTTGTTGAGGTAGTAGTGGTCAAGAATAATTAACAGCAGGGTGATGCTTAGCTCACTGCGCTGCTGGTGGCTGAGAATCATCCCCCTCTCCTCGGGGAGTAGATGATGGGGGTTTTGCGCGTAAAAACTCACCTGGGCGCTAAAGAGCAGCGTCAACCAGCCGAGGTGGAGCCAAATCATAAAGAAAAAGAGAATCGCAAAACTTGAGTAGATGGCTGTCTGGGTATTGGCGCCGACAATAAAGTGGGTGAATAACAGACCAAAGCTCTGCCAGATGGTGCCGGCGACAACACCACCGACCAGCGCCGCCCGAAAGTTAACCGGAGTGTTGGGGACGAAGCTGTTAATAAAGGTGAAGACGCTAATGACCAGAAGAAACGGCAGCAGTTTGCCAAGTAACAGCAGCAGCGACCCCATCGGTTCGATATTTAACAGCAGCTGCACTACACTCTCGCGAGAGATCGAAGCAGTAATGCCAAGGGCGCTGATAATCAGTACCGGCCCTATCAGAATAACGCTCAGATAGTCGCTAAAACGCCGTGCCAGAGTGCGCGGGGTACTGACTTGCCAGATATAGTTAAACGCCGCCTCGACCTTCATGGTGAGGGTGATAATGGTGTAGATCAGTACCGCGAGGCCGACTGAGCCGAGCACCTTCAGTTGCATATTATTGACGAAGGAGAGCAGATATTTGACAAGCTCCGCAGAGGCGGGGCCTAGGGGTTCAAGAACTGCCAGCAGTATCGGCTCAAGATGGTGGTGTGCCCCGAGTCCTTTTAGGGTCGAAAAGCTGACCGCAATAAGCGGCACCAGTGCCATGAGGGTTGCGTAGACAAGACTGCTGGCGTAGAGGTTAAGCTGGCTGCTGCGCAGCACGGCGATAAATATACGCAGCGAACTGATGGCGATCTGATACCAGTCGCGTTGACAGCGTAGATAGGCTGTTAGGTGGTCGCTAAGGTTAGCTTGAAACATCTGTAGGGTTGGCGTTAAGCACTTGGCGCAGCTCTTTCACCCAGAGTGTGGTTGCCCCAGCCACTGCTGCCGGAATGACGACAAAATTAAGCAGCGGCACCATAGTCATCAGCAGCGTTAAACTGCCAAAGCCGAGCAGCAGCGGCCGCCGAGAGGCAAAACTGCGGTGCTGTTCGTTAAAGGGGATGTTGTGGTTATCGAGTGCATAGGCAAGGTAACTGCGCGCCAGCATCCACGCCCCGTAGAGAAACCAGAGAAACGGTGCGGCTAAATTAAGCAGTGGAATCCACGAGATAATAAAGAGCGGAATTGCCCAGAAGAGGGCATAACGTAATTTGCGTAACTCTTCGGTCAGAAGGTGTGGTGTTGATTTTAAAATTTGCGTCAGACTCATTTCGCTACTTTGATAGGCATCGCCATCACAGTAGCGCTCAACCGCTTCAGCGAGCAGGGCGTTAAAGGGGGCAGCAACCAGCCCCGCCAGCAGTGACACCAGTAGCAGCGCCAGAAGGGTCAGCAGCGCCATTAGGATAAAGGAGATGAGTGAACCGAGCCACTCCAGCCATGTGGGCAGCAGATCCTGCAACCAGCGCAGCAGTGGCTCTGACTGCTCAATGAGCAGCCAGCTGGCAACGACAAAGAGCAGCACATTAATGATTAGCGGCATGATCAGATAGTTGCGCAGTTTAGGCTGTCGCAGCAGCCCGACACCCTGGGCAAAATAGCCGGCACCGCGAAATAGAGGGGTGATCATCGGCTTAGGGCAGAGTGACAGCGGCGAGTGGCTGCCAACCTGGGGCGCGATGTTCCACCACCACCGTGGTATAGATACCGCCGCGCACATTAAAACGACCGGTGACGCGCATAAAGCGGGGGGTGCAAGCGGCAACAAAATCATGCAACATCTGGTTCGTGACGGCTTCATGAAAAGCGCCCTCATTGCGAAAAGACCAGATGTAGAGCTTAAGGGACTTTAGCTCAATACAGTGTTGTTCGGGCACATAATCGATGAGAATCGTCGCAAAGTCAGGTTGGCCGGTTTTCGGGCAGAGGCAGCTGAACTCGGGGATTTCAATATGAATGGTATAGTCGCTCGCGGTAGCGGGATTGGCAAAAACCTCAAGATTACGACTGGGCTGGCTAGGCATGGATCACCTTTCGTGGTAGTTTAGCAAACTCTGATTGTACCCTGTTCAGCGGGGAAAATTCCCCCTGTTTTTGTCGCTGCCTTTTCTGTGGCGCCCGTTTTTTAAGAAAAAATAGCCTTTAAGATGCGTTTGAGCAAGATAAAACTCGCTGGTTTCAAATCCTTTGTTGATCCAACGACCGTCCCTTTTCCCAGTAACCTGACCGGTGTTGTTGGCCCTAATGGTTGTGGTAAATCGAATATTATCGACGCTGTGCGTTGGGTGATGGGGGAGAGCTCGGCAAAAAATCTGCGCGGCGATTCGATGGCCGATGTCATTTTTAACGGCTCCACCTCGCGTAAACCGGTGGGGGTGGCAAATATTGAGCTGACCTTTGATAACAGCGATGGCAGCTACGGCGGACAGTACGCCAACTTTGCTGAAATTTCGATTAAGCGGCAGGTGAGCCGTGATGGTCAGTCACAATACTTTTTGAATAACAGCCGTTGCCGGCGGCGTGATATTACCGACATCTTTTTAGGCACCGGACTTGGGCCTCGCAGTTATGCGATTATCGAGCAGGGAACCATCTCGCGGCTCATCGAGGCGAAGCCCGACGAGTTGCGGGTCTTTCTTGAGGAGGCAGCGGGGATCTCCCGCTACAAAGAGCGGCGGCGCGAGACGGCGAACCGTATTCGCAGCACCCGCGACAATCTGGATCGTTTAAGCGATCTGCGTGGCGAACTGGAGAAGCAGCTGACGCATTTGCAACGTCAGGCAAAAAGTGCCGAGCGCTATAGTGAATTAAAGCGTGAAGAGCGCCAGCAGCAGGGTGAGTTACAGGCGTTGCGCTGGCAACAGCTGGATAACGAGGCGAGTGGGCAGCAGCAACAGCTGAATGCAAGTGAGTTGGCAATTGAGGCGACCACCGCGCAGCAGCGTCATGGGGAGAGTTTGCTGGAGCAGTTACGTCTGCAGCAGGGTGAGGCGACGGAGCACTTTAATACCATTCAGACAGATTTTTATAGTGTTGGTGCGGAGATCTCGCGACTGCAACAGGCGATTCATCACGCCCGAGAGCGGTTGCAGGCACAGCAGCGCGAGCTGGCGCAGATCGACAGCAGCGTTAGCGCTGCCGATCAACATCGGCGTCACGACAGTCAGCGTCGCACGCAAATTATCGCCACTCTGAGCGATCTCGTTCCTGAATATCAGCTGGCTAATGAACGCGCAGAGGAGAGTGGCGAACTGCTGGCGGCGGTTGAAGAGGCGGTAGATCAGATGCAGCAGCGTTGGGATGAGTTTTCACAACAGGCGGCAATCCCCTCGCAACAGGCACAGATCGAGCGCGCTCGTATGCAGCAGCTGGAGCAGACGGATCAGCAACAGCAGCGGCGTCTGGAGCGGCTGCAGCAGGAGATGGCAAGCCTTGAGACCGCCCGCCTTGAGGAGGAGATAGCAGCGCTTGCCATCGCCTTAGAAAGGGTCGATGAAGCGCGTCAACTGCAGGAGGATCAACTGTCGCATTCGCGGGCAGCGATAGGGGAGCTACGCGCCCAAATTCAGCAGAGTGCGACGCTGGTTAATCGTGATACGGGTCGAATGCAGCAGCTGCGTGGGCGTTACGCCTCGCTGGAGGTGCTCCAGCAGGCGGCACTGGGGCAGGGCAAAGCTGCGCAAAAAGGTCGTAGTGGCTCGGTGAGTGACTGGCTGCAACAGCAGGGGTTAACCAGCGCGCCGCGACTTGGACAGCAGTTGCAGGTAAGTGATGGCTGGGAGCTGGCGGTGGAGACGCTGCTCGGTGACCGACTTCAGGCGGTGGTTATGCAGCAGCTTGAACTTAATGCGATAACGCTGGCAGCCCTGAGTGAGGGGCAGTTAACCCTCATTGCAGCAGGAGAGCCAGCGGCGGCGGCAGCTGATACGCTGTTGGCAAAGGTGACTAGTACGGTGGATTTAGCGCCGCTGTTAAGCGGTGTGTTGCTTGCAGACTCCTTGACGCAGGCGTTGCAGCAGCATCAAAGCCTGACCCCGCAACAATCCTTTATCACCCGCGAGGGGATTATGGTCGGGCGTAACTGGCTGCGGTTGCAGCGGGGCGATGCGCGTCAGGCGGGGGTGTTACAGCGTGAGCAGGAGCTAAAAAATCTGCTTGCCGAACAGGAGAGCCTGCAGCAGACCCTAGCACTGGCGGAGGCGGCACAGCAGGAGCAGCAGCAGGCGCTGCAGGAGGCGGAGGAGCAGGCGGGAGTGGTTAACCGTCATCTGAATCAACTGAATGCCGAGTTGAACCAACTAAAAAGTCAACTGCAGGGCAAAGAGATGCGCCGTGAACAGATTCAGCAGCGGCAGGAGCGGCTGCAACACGATGAGCAGGAGCTGCTGCGCGAGCGGCAACAGGGAGCAGTGCAGATGGAGAGCGCACGCAGCACGCTGCATGCGGCACTTGCCAAGGTCGAGGCGTTTACCCTGCAGAAGGAGCAGCTTCAGGATGAGCGCCAAGCCCTGCAAAATCGTCAGCAGCAGAGCCGTCAGGCGGCGCGTGAGGCGCAGCAGCAGGCGCATAATCTGCAGCTACGGCTGCAAACGTTAACCACCGAACGTGACTCTCTGGTGCAGGCAGAGGCGCGCAGCCTGGCGCAGCTGGAAGCGTTGCAGCAGCGCCGCGAGGCGCTGCAACAGGCGATTAGTCAGGCCGATGCGCCGCTTGCCGAACAGCAACAGCAGTTGCAGGCGACGCTCGCACAACGGCTTGAGGTGGAGGGGCGTCTGGCGACCGCACGTCAGGGTTTAGGCGATATTGATCACGCCATTCGTGCCCAGGAGGGAGAGCGTCTTGAGTTGGAGCGACAGCTTGAGCAGATGCGGCAGGCGTCAGAGCAGCAGCGGATGCACTATCAGGAACTTTATGTGCGGCGTCAGACCCTAGCAGAGCGGTTGCAGGAGTCAGGGCTTGAACTGCAACAGCTGCTGGATGCGCTGGCAACTTGCCAGCCGCCGCCGACGCTGGAGGCGTGGCAGGCAGCGGTTGAGCAGACCACCCAGCGAATCACCCGGCTCGGGCCGATTAATCTTGCGGCGATTGCCGAGTATCAGGAGCAGCTGACGCGAAAAAATTACCTTGATGCACAAAATGAGGATTTGGTTCAGGCGCTCGCCACTCTCGAAGAGGCGATAGCCAAAATTGATAAAGAGACCCGCAACCGCTTCAAAGAGACCTTTGATAAGGTTAACAGTGGCTTGCAGGAGAAGTTTCCGCTGCTCTTTGGTGGCGGTCACGCCTACCTTGAGCTGACCGGTAGTGATCTGCTCGATACCGGCGTCGGGGTGATGGCGCGACCCCCGGGCAAGCGTAACAGCACTATTCACCTGCTCTCGGGTGGTGAGAAGGCGCTAACCGCCGTGGCGCTGGTATTTGCAATATTTGAGCTCAATCCATCACCCTTCTGTATGCTTGATGAGGTGGACGCACCGCTTGACGAGGCGAATGTCGGGCGCTTTTGTAATCTGGTTCGCGAGATGGCGTCACAGGTGCAGTTTATCTTTATCACCCATAATAAGACGACCATGGAGCTTGCCAGCAGCCTGATTGGGGTGACGATGCAGGAGCCCGGGGTGTCGCGTATGGTTGCGGTCGATGTCGATGCGGCGATAGAACTCGCTGCAGTTGGCTGACAGGTCGATTACAATAGAACCATAACCGCAAGAGGAGTTTTGCAAAAATTATGGATACTTTACGATTGCTCATCGGGGTGATTGGTCTGCTGCTGATTGCCGGTCTCTTCTTCTATGAACATCACCGCGCTAGGTCAATGCAGTATCGTTCAATTATCGAACGTCTGCTGTCATGGAAAAAGCGCAAAGTTGGACCGAGTCTTGGGGAGTTGCTGGGAACCCAACCTCAGGATGAGCGCATCGCGGCATCGCGTCAGCAGCAACAGCGTGCCGTAGAGGTCGATGAGATGGAACCGATGCCGACCAAGCCCGAACCAGCGGTGATCTACCTTGCCCTGCTGGCGCAGGAGGGGAGCCGTTTTGCCGGCGATGAGCTCTACACCCTGTTGTTACAGCTGGGTTTCAACTATGGCGAAATGGGCATCTTTCATCGTCTTGATCTGCAAGGGCGGCCACTCATTAGCATTGCCAATTTGCATGAGCCAGGCAGTTTTGAGATTGACCCGCCAGAGCAGATGAGTACCGCCGGACTCTGGCTCTTTATTCAGCTCCCCGCCGTGAGTCAGACGGGAAGTGAACTCTTTGATGAGTTAATGGATGTCGCCACGCGCCTTGGGGAGAATCTTCAGGGGCGACTTTGTGATGCGCATCAGCAACCGCTCGCGGAGTCTGAATATTACCGAATGCGCCATCAGGCAGCCGCTTACGATGATTTGTAGGTAGTTCGTGACCCACTCCCCGGTCACCCAGCATAGCGAGGTTGCCGCAGCGATAGACGCTCTGCGGCAACAACTGCGCTATCACAATCAGCGCTATTACGTCTTTGACGATCCTGATATCAGTGATGCCGCCTACGACGCGCTGTTTCGACAATTACAGACGCTGGAAGCAGCCCATCCCGAACTGATTACCCGCGACTCCCCAACGCAACGTGTCGGTGGCGAGGTACAGGCCGGTTTTAGCGAGATAAAACATCGTCTGCCGATGCTCTCCCTTGGCAATGTCTTTAACGCGGCGGAGCTCACCGCCTTTGACCAGCGCTGTCAACGTGGTCTGGCCACAGTCGACTTAATTAGCTACTGCGCCGAACCCAAACTCGATGGACTTGCGGTTAGCCTTATCTATCAGCAGGGGGTGTTAACCATGGCAGCGACCCGTGGTGATGGCGAGAGCGGTGAGGATGTCACCCACAATATTCGCACGATTGGCGCGATCCCCCTTGCCTTGACGCTTCCCGACGGCGGCAGCGCCCCTGAACTTCTTGAGGTGCGGGGTGAAGTTTTTATGGATAGAAGCGGTTTTCAGCAGCTTAATTTGCAGCGGCAACAGCAGGGGGAGAAGCGCTTTGTTAACCCGCGCAATGCCGCTGCTGGCTCACTGCGCCAACTCGATCCGGCGATAACTGCCACCCGTCCGCTGCGCTTTTACGCCTACGCGGTGGGCGCGGTGAGTGATACATTGACGCTCCCCTCCAGCCACTATGCGCTGTTGCAGTGGTTGCGGCAGTGGGGCTTGCCCGTTGCCGCAGAGATTAGTCAGGTGAGCGGTGCAGCAGGCTGTTTGGCTTACTTTAATCAGATGCAGTCGCGGCGTAATCAGCTCCCTTTTGAGATTGATGGCGTGGTCTTTAAGGTCGATAGCCTTGCGGCACAACAGCAGTTAGGTTTTCAGGCACGCGCCCCACGTTGGGCGATTGCGCACAAGTTTGCCGCAGAGGAGGCGAGCACGCGGGTTGTTGCAATTGATGTGCAGGTTGGGCGTACCGGTACCCTGACGCCGGTGGCACGTCTTGAACCGGTCTATGTCGGCGGCGTGACGGTCACCAATGCCACCCTGCATAATCAGGATGAGGTCGATCGCAAAGATGTGCGGGTCGGTGATACGGTCGTCGTGCGCCGTGCCGGTGATGTGATACCCGAAATTGTCGCGGTGGTTTTAGCCGCCCGCCCGCACCAGACAGCCCCTTTTCGACTGCCGGAAAACTGTCCGGTTTGTGGTGCGGTGGCGCTGCGGCAACCGGGGGAGGCGGCGCTGCGGTGCAGCGGTGGACTCTACTGTCCGGCGCAACGCAAAGAGCAGATAAAACATTTTGCCTCGCGGCGGGCGCTGGATATCGAAGGTTTGGGCGACAAGCTGATTGAACAGCTGGTTGATGCTGATCTCATTCACACCCCTGCCGATCTCTACGGTTTAAGCCGCGAACAGCTCCTGCAACTGGAGCGGATGGGGGAGAAGTCCGCCGATAATCTGCTTGCCGCACTGGCACAGAGTCGCCAAACGACTTTGGCGCGTTTTATCTATGCCTTGGGCATTCGTGAGGTAGGGGAGCGTACCGCACAAATTCTCGCCGACCATTTTATCCATCTTGAGGCGCTGCAAGCGGCAGATCAGGAGGCGCTGCAAGCGGTCGCCGAGATTGGGCCGGTGGTTGCCGAAAATATCCACACCTTTTTTCGTCAACCGCATAATCAGGCGGTGATTGCGCAACTTCTCGATGCAGCACAATCGGGTATTCACTGGCCGACGCCAAGCGAAACCAGACAGGAGCATCTTCTGCTGCAGGGGAAAACCGTGGTGCTCACCGGTACGCTGCAAAGTATGAGTCGTGACACCGCCAAGGCAGCACTACAGGCGCTGGGTGCTAAAGTGAGCGGTAGCGTTTCCGCTAAAACTGACTATCTCGTCGCTGGCGAAGCGGCAGGGAGTAAACTCACCAAGGCAGAGAGCCTTGGGGTGACCATTGTCGATGAGGCGCAACTGCAGCAGTGGCTGGAGCGTGCGTAGCGTTGCTGACGTAACCGTTCACTCTCCTGCTGCCTTTTTAGACCTCACCCCAGCCTCTCCCGCTGGGAGAGGGAGACTTAAGGAAGGGGAGTGAACGGTTACCCAGCTATGATGCCCAACCAAACAGTCCACACGGATGCTGTGCGATAATGCCGCGCAACGCCGGTGACTTTTTTCGTTGGATATCTTATGATGCTGTCTCGTATCAGATGCAGATCTTAGTCGCCCCCTCCCAGTAATTGAAAGGTTCAGTCATGAAAAACCCACTTGCTCTGCCGATATTTCTTGTTGCGCTGACTGCCATATGGTCGGTGCCGGTTTGCGCTGCCGATACCGATAGTCGTCAGTTGGTTGAGATGCCTCCTGAAGCGCGTGCCGCGCTGCGTACCGAAATGCTCGGTTTCCAGACGGCGCTGCATTTGATTATCGGGGCGCTGGCTGAACAACAATTCACTAATGCCGCTGACATCGCCGAAAAGCAGATGGGCATCTCTGCCATGGGGAGCCATCGCAATGCACCACAAAATGCACGTCCCGGCGCCTTCATGCCTACTGATATGCACGCTATCGCACGCATGATGCACGCTGCAAGCAGTGAGTTCGCCAAAGTTGCCAGCAGTGGAGAGACTACGAAGGCTCTCGCCTCATTGCAGGCCGTGACCGCAACCTGCATCACCTGCCACCGTAGTTACCGTACGCAGTAGCCTCAGCACGAGTGAGATCACCTTTAAGTTAAGTCTAAGAACCCACCACCCGCTTGCCGGGACGCCGTAAACCCATGCTCTGGGTTTATGTTTAATAAACGTACGGGACTCAATAACTACGTATTCATTGTGTTAAATATTGCTTTTGCAATTGCTGAGCGCACGAATCGCAAATACCATATACCACTTGCAATCCAGTATGGGCCTGTGTATTGAATGCTGATATTTTTTCTGGCTCAAGCCAATCATGCGAAGACTTTATCAAGTTGCAAATACTGCAACGAATATTTGTGTTTTTACCGCGCTGAACTGATTTTGAAATGTGGCACGCTTGGTCTCGATGTTCAATACGAAGAGTTGAATTGATAAAACGCACCTGCCCAGATAATGTTAACGAGACATGCATCTTCATAAAGCGTTTCTCCAGCGGCGAATCGCATCTGTATTCAAGTTCAATCGGTCTACTACCTGAACGAACTAATTGCAATAATGATTGAAGAAACTGACGAGTCACATTGCCACTAACAAAGTCGAGTACGGAAAGACCAATCACTTGTTCGCCAACAAGTTCGGGGGCGTTGTTCGCTAATGCGAACTGATCCCACTCGCCCCCCACAGAAACGATTATATTTTGTTCATTCAGATTGAATTCAACTCTATCTGCCATATTCATAGTCATACGTATTAACGCGGCTAGATTACCAACATACCAATCAAATACAATATCTAGTTCTGAAGCTGAGCGAGCAACTCACCCATTTTTGAAACTGAAAGTGGTCTACCTAGCCAGTATCCCTGAATTTGATTACAACCCATCTCTTTCAATTTAATTGCCTGCTCCTCAGTTTCAACCCCCTCAGCAATACAATCGATTTTCAAGCTTCTTGCTAAATTAATTATGGCGGACACGATAATGGCATCATCTGGGTCAATCAGAAGGTCGCGTACAAAAGATTGGTCTATCTTAAGTTTGTGTACGTCGAATCGTTTCAAATAGCTTAGACTGGAATACCCAGTGCCAAAATCATCAATAGAAAGAAATACCCCCATTTGACGGAGTGTGTTAACCACAGACAATACATTATCGGGGTCAGAAACCAGTATTGATTCAGTCAATTCCAATTCTAGAAACCTGTGAGATAATCCAGTATCGCGCAAAGTCTCTTTAATCAATTGGACCAAGTTATTTCTTACAAACTGTACATACGAAACGTTGACAGCTATCTGCAGTTCATATCCTTGGTCGAGCCAGAATTTTGCTTGGCGGCAGGCTTGTTGCATTACAAAGTGGCCAATCTCAATAATAAATCCCGATTCTTCGGCAACAGGAATAAATTCGGCAGGGGATACAATGCCAAGGGTTGGATGTTTCCAACGAACAAGCGCTTCAACACCTATAATCTTATGATTATCTAATTCAAATTGAGGTTGATACTCTAGGTAAAACTCCTTCTTGTGCAGGGCTGACCTCATATCATGCTGGAGTTGAATACGCTTCTGAACTCGATGGTTCATTTCCTCCGTAAAAAATTGGCAATTGTTCTTCCCGAGCTCTTTTGCCTGATACATCGCCGTATCTGCACGTTGTAGCAATATGTCGAAGTCTGCACTGTCATTTGGATATACGCACGCTCCAATACTGCAAGTGACAGTAAGTGAATTGTTATTGATTACGAATGGGTCCGATAGTGTCTTGAGAATTTTTAGCGAAACTTCAGAAACGTTTTCAATACTATTCACTTGACTCAAAAGCACAACAAATTCATCGCCACCTAATCGGCTGACAGTGTCGGTATCACGTACACATGCCAATAAGCGCTTGGCGACCTGCATGAGCAAATCATCACCCACCTTATGACCAAGACTATCATTGATATCTTTAAATCGGTCTAAATCCAAATACAAGACGCCGACCATTTGATTCTCGCGAGATGCTAGGGAGATGGCGCGGTGCGCACGATCGATTAATAAAGTCCGATTTGCTAATGCCGTCAGTGAATCGTAATAGGCAAGTTCTTCAATTTTCTGTTGTGCAATTTTATGCTCACTGATGTCCATAAAGATGCCGATGTATTCTGTTACTTCACCCGAACTGCTCTTAGATGCGGTGATTCCAAGCCATTGCGGATAGAGATCGCCATTCTTGCGCTTATTCCATAATTCACCCTGCCAATGCCCAGAAGAGTTGATTTCAGCCCACATTTTTCTATAGAACTCAGCAGACTGCTTACCCGACTTTAGTAGGCGAGGAGTTTGCCCTATTGATTCCAACTCAGTGTAGCCGGTAATTAATGTGAATGCCTTATTCACAGACTGAATATTGCCACTCTTATCGGTGATAATGACCGCTTCGCGACTGATGCGGAATACCTCTGCATCCAACTCCAACCTACGCTGGCTTCGATTTCGCTGCAATAAGGCCCAGCAGTTATTCGCCAGCATTTCCAATAGCGCCAGATCACCGGCATCATAGTCTGAGGATTTATTACCTACCCCAATGATCATTACTACATTATTGCCCTGCATTACAGGTAAACTCATGTGACGCAACAATTGGGCGTGACCTTCAGGCAATCCTTTTTTGTGAGGAGCAGATGGGTAGTTGTTATGAATAACCCATTTCTTTTCACGAAAACAATCTGCCCAAATGCCAGCCTTAGATATCGGGTAATGATTATCGTGAGTTGCATTGCAGTGTTTGAGTGTTTGGCTCGACCATGCACCTAATGTGATGCTTTCTTGATCATCGTTTACAAAGTGAGCATAAGCCATTTGGCTGCTGGTCAATAACTCTAATTGATCTAAGGCGTGCCTTAGAAAATCTTCATCGTTTAATTCATCTGCATGAAATTTAAGATCTAATAATGCACCTTTGCTCATTATTGAATTTTCACGCTCTCGCTCTAACTGTTTACGATCTCCAATCTCTTCAATAATTGCTACAAAATAATCAGCTTCGCCAGCATAGTTACGAACACACTGGGTTGCCACATGCGTTTCAACAACAGAACCATCTTTCCGTATAAAACGTTTATCTACCTCATAGCCATCAATCTCTTTAGCTAATACCCTGGCATACAATAGCGAATCAGCTTCGATATCATCAGGATGGGTCAACTCTAGCCAAGTCATGCGCACCAATTCCTTGCGGCGATACAACAGCATTTCGCACAGCTTATCGTTGACTTCGATCCAGCCTTTTTTCAAACTGGTTGTCGCCATTCCAACAGGGGAAAACTCAAAGTAAGCCATGAAATGTCGACGACTTGCCTCGATCTTTGCTTTCTGTTCGAGTACTTGTGTTAAGTCAACGACCACAACTGTAAAAAGTGCCTGGTCAGAATCTGGACTGGGAATACGGGAGAAATTTAGGTTTGCTATAAAAACAGAGCTGTCTGCAGCCTGCATTCCTACTTCGACAATAGCACTTGTACCAGTATCTTTGGCCTGCGCAATGGCACGCTGTAGCCGATGATGCTCCTGATTCTTAATAAGTCTTGGAAAATAATGATTAGCAAGAACGACGCGATCTAGCTTGAAACTTTGTTCAGCTAAATCGTTACACTCTACTATCACTCCAATTTCAGTGATGACCAAAGCAGGCATGGGAAGCAATGAAAATAACTTTGAAAACCTTTCAACAGCAATTTCACTTCTAACTTGAGATTGCCTAAGCTCTTCATTCTGCATTTCAAGTTCAGCCTGATATATTTTCAGGTCTTCTACCATCTCAGTAATGTTAGCTTCACCGCGCTCTACTGCCCTTAACGCAAAATCGAAATCGCCATTGCGGAGGGCTTTTAATGCTGCTGTTTTAATATCAGCGGCCTCGATCTGAAAGGATTTTGACTTTTTTGACTCATCGTTCATTGCTGAACACCCTCGATCCAATGGGTGATGTTGATATGACTAACAACAACGCCTCCTGCAACGTTCGGCACAGGTGCTACGTGCATCAAGAACCAACGATTCTCATCCTTAGAATGACACGGATATTTAATCGAATAATCAGGAAGTGTTTTATCCAATACTTTACGAATGCCTTCGTTCGCCTCATTCGCTATTTGATCCAATTCTTTTTCTTTAAGGATAGCTTCAAGATAGTTGCACCCAATCCCACTAAACACTAAGCCTTTATCACCATTTTCTTCTGCAAAGTCTCGCCATGCTTTGTTGATCAAAGTGATATATCCTGCTGCATCTAGCACGGCGATATGTTCTGGTAATGAGTCCATGATTCCTTGCAAACGCTGCACGTCTTTTAACATAGAGATGTCGAAGAATGTCATCACTGCGCCGCTGATATTTTTAGGTTTATCAATGTAAGGTAGAATACGAACCAAGTACCAAATATCACCCGTTTGTGATTTCACCTCGCGCTCGATCACCTGGGCAGTGCCTAAGGTACGGCGAATATCAGAAATGAATTCGGGGTAATCCATTACATTAGTAAAGTCGTCTATACGACGTCCCAAATCCCCCTCACGAAAACGGAAAATATTTGCGGCCTCAGGAGTGAAGCGTGTCAATTTGAGATTTTCATCGACAAAAACGGTGGGGATTAACGCTGCTCTTGTCATGTTGTCGAGATCAGCGTTCAGTCGATTTAGTATTTCTATCTTTTCCTGATTCTCAGCATTGACGGTATACAACTCCTCATTCACAGATTGCAACTCTTCATTGGTACTTTGCAACTCTTCGTTGGAGGCCATCAATTCTTCATTGGTCGCTTGCAGTTCTTCATTAGAGGTTTCCAACTCCTCAATAGTCGCTTGTAAGCTGTCTCGCATCGCAGACAACTCACGTTCCAAGTTTTGGATGCGCTCGTTAGAAATTTCCGATACATCTATTACCTCACTACCAGTGCGGTTTGGCTCGGCCATAAACTCGGTATCAAACGATAAAAGGAAGAATCTCTCTCCACCTCCACTCTTAACAGGTACGGGGCGTACCGTCATTCGAACATGCTCTGTAATTCCCTTACCGGGATCAGTCACAATTACTTCTGAGCGCAACTGCACATTCTCTTTGCCAGCTTTGTGAATCAGAGCGATACCTACAGGCGATAATTTACCTACCAGCAATTTAGATACCTCTAAACTGGCCGTTCCAGTAGGCATCTGCATAAAGCGTTGTGCATCACCGAACACATGAACCAGTTGCCGCTCTTCATTCACTAGCAGTGCGGGGGGCGCATAGTTCTTCATTAAGATATTTTGGCCCGATTCAATGACGGATGCTTCAACGCTTAAATGGCGATCGCGTTGTGAGGGAATCGTAACTTTGCGTGTTGCAGCACGGCCTTGTGAGCCTCGATTCAAATCAAGTGGCAATGAAACGGGACGCAAAACGCGATAGATTTTGTTCTTACTATCAGAAACACTGAAATCACGATGTCTCGCGCCCAATGATTCACTTGAACCCAGCAGCATATAGCCGTTATGCACCAAGGCATATTGAAAACGAAGTAGTGCTTTCTCTTGTGCGTTGACGTCAAAATAAATAAGCACATTGCGACATGTAACAAGATTCATGCGCGTGAAAGGTGGGTCTTCAAGAATATTGTGGCGCGCAAAAACGATGTTTTGGCGTATCTCGTTTTTAACAATGAATTGATTGCCACTGTGCTTAAAGAAACGCTCCAAACGCTCAGGCGACAATTCATTGGCAATCGCTTCCGAATACACACCCGCGCTGGCGATATCAATATGTGTTTGCTCAACGTCCGTCGCAAAAATTTTTAATTGGGGCCAGCGCTTAAGTTGATCGAACGCTTCAGCAAACAATATTGCAATGGTGTAAGCCTCTTCCCCCGTCGAACAGCCTGCCACCCAGACGCGAATAGATTGTTGTTCTTGATGCTCTGAAATAATTGCAGGAATGACATTCTTTTCCATCAGATCAAATGTTTCAGCATCACGGAAGAAACTGGTCACTGGAATCAGTGTGTCACGCTTCAATGTCAGAATCTCGCCTCGATCACTTTCTAATAAATGCAAATAATTGGTGAGATCGCGCACATGTCGAATCTGCATGCGCCGCTCGATGCGGCGTTGCACCGTAGCGGGTTTGTATTCTTTGAAATTAATGCCGCCAACCTGATAGAGCAAATGCAAGATGCTCTCCATTGGATTGACATACAAATCAGTTAGTTCACTCTCTTTGACCTTCGCTGAAACTTCCAACACGTTTTTGACGTGACTGACGATGCGAGTCGCTAACAATTTAGGAGGAAGAACTTCATCAACCAAGCCTGTGCCGATGACGCTACGAGGCATACCGTCAAATTTGGCGGATTCCGGATCTTGAGCAAGTAGAAATCCACCTGCGTCGTTGATTGCTACCGCGCCGCGCGTTCCATCAGATCCAGTGCCAGATAGGATTACCCCCACGCAGCGGTTGCCGAATTCTTTGGAAAGAGAAGTAAAGAAGAGATCGATGGGCAGGCTCAAACCGTGAGGATTCTTGGGTGCCAGACGCAACTGCGATCCAGCCACAGTCATGTTTTTCCCGGGAGGAATCAGATAAACATGATTGGCTTGCATCTCCAATCCGTTTTCTGCCATCAGCACGGGCATCGTTGTATGCCGTGAAAGCAGATTGTCCATCATGCTTTTGTGATCGGGAGAAAGATGTTGAACAACCACGATGACCGCGCCAGAGTCGATGGCGAGTTCGTCAAAGAAGCGCTCTAGCGCATCTAAACCGCCAGCGGATGCACCTATCGCAACAACGTAACCCTTGAAGAATTCAGACTGTTCAGCGTCACGTATAACTGATTTAGGTTTACGTACGCGAGGTGTTTTTTTGCTGGGAACATCCTGCCCAGTCGTGTCATTGTTTCGCGCCATTATGCGAAGAAACCTTATATTTAGATTGATAAGAAATTCGTATTACAAGCCAGACATAATCTAGGCGCGATAGGACTTAGTTATGGATAGGCAATAAACTGACAACAGCAAATTATGCACTTCGACCAAGAGGTCTGTCAAGGCATGGTTCAGTCGCCTTTCGGCCTTCGGAGGATGATTTATTGGATAAGATGTGAAAATGGGACGAGTAAAATTAGTTATCACCATCAATCTACTTCTTTGGCCTTCCTGCATTGTTGCTAAAGGCGGCCTGTTGACGTTAAACCTACCCTTTGCCAAAGGTGATATCGACCACCTCCATGAGGGCGTCAATGGTCTCCTGATCATCGGTTAGCGGCTCTACCATGGCGGCGCGACACGCCTCTATGGGGGCGTAGCCGCTAAGAATTAGGTTGGCGGTATAGACCAGAAGGCGGGTTGAGGCGGCCTCTTCGAGGTCGTGATCCTTCAGGGAGCGCAGTGCGTTGGCAAGGTTGACGAGGCGCTGTGCCAGAGCGGTTTCAACACCGGTCTCTTTGGTAAGGATCTCAATTTCAACGGCGGCGGCGGGAAAGTTAAAACGAATGGCGACAAAGCGTTGCCGCGTACTTGGTTTTAACCCTTTAAGGAGATTTTGATACCCCGGGTTATAGGAGACCACCAACATAAATTCGGGGGGTGCGGTGAGGAGTTCGCCGGTTCGCTCAAGGGGGAGAATGCGTCGATCATCGGTAAGCGGATGCAGTACGACCGTGGTATCTTTGCGCGCCTCAACCACCTCATCAAGGTAGCAGATCGCCCCTTCGCGCACGGCGCGGGTGAGAGGGCCGTCACTCCAGAAGGTGCCGTGGTCATTAATCAAATGGCGTCCGACGAGATCGGCTGCGGTCAGGTCATCATGGCAGGAGACGGTGTGCAGGGGGCGTCCGAGCTTTGCTGCCATGTAGTTAATAAAGCGGGTCTTGCCGCATCCGGTAGGCCCTTTGACCAACAGCGGCAAACGCGCGTGGTAGGCATGGGTAAAGAGTTCGCACTCATTTCCCTGGGGATGGTAGTAGGGGAGCTTATTGCTATTTGACATGGCGATTCCCGTTTAGGCGTAGATGAAGGTGAGGGAGATAATTCCACCGGGGATGAGCAGCCAGATGGCGACAGGCCAGTGCCATAGCCCTTTAACCGCTCCTAAACCCATAAAATAGTGGCCGATTAACTGCCCTTTGACAAGGGCAAGAAGAAGTACGATGAGGGCGATTTCGAGCCCCTCCAGTTTTGCCTGCCCGATAAAATAGGTGACGCTGGTTAGCAGCATTAATATCAGATAGACGCGGGTACAGGGGCGTATGGCAAATCTTTTTTTAGGTTTCATGGGGGTGTTCATCGCATCACATAGACAAGGGGAAAGAGGATAAGCCAGACAAGATCTACCATGTGCCAGTAGGAGGCCCCGGTTTCTACCCCTGTGTAGTTGTTGGCACTGTAGCCGCCCTGATGGGCTTTCACCGCGACCGCTGCGAGAATCACCATTCCCATGATCACATGCATAAAGTGAAAAAAGGTGAGAGAGAGATAGAACATATAGAAGGTATTGGTGCTGAGGTTAATCCCCATTGCAAAGTGGTGGGCATATTCGCCGAGTTTAATAATGACAAAGAGTGCCCCCATGGCGATAGCCCCGAGCAGCCAGTGAACAGAGCCACGGCTGTTCCCTTCACGAATCGAGGTGACGCCGCGAACAACAAACCATGAGCTGGTGAGTAGCGCCAAGGTATTGTAAAAGGCGGCGGTACTATCAAGGGTGGGCTGAAACTGGTTGAATAGTTCAACATGGTTCATGCGGGTAATCGCGTAGGAGGCGAAGAAAACGCCAAAGACGGTGAGTTCAGCAAGAATAAATATCCAGATCGCCAAATCACCGGGGGGGCGATATGGGTTGTGTGCGTCCATTGCACTGCTATCAGAAGGTGACAAAACGATGCTCGCTTAAGAAGAAAAGCCGGCACAATTATGTGCCGGCCATTAAAATTCCGATTGTAACAACCGGACCAAGGAAAAATCTTATTGCGCGACTGCTTCCGGTTCGTCCTGTCCAACAAAGAAGCTGGCGATATAGACGCTTAAACCACCCAGGAAGACAAAGCCGGTGATCAGACGTAACCAGTAGAAGAGTTCGATCTGCTCTTGAATAACCATAAATGGCTGGGGATCAGTCGCAACTCGTTGTAGATAGGTCTGAAGAATACCAGCGCCAGTTAGGAAGAGGGTTATGAAGACCATGGAGATGGTCATTAACCAGAATCCCCACATCTCGAGAACCTGTTGTCTTGGACTATTGGCGAGGTTACGGCCACGGATGAGCGGCATGGCGTAGGAGATGATGGTCAAGCTAATCATCGCATAGGCACCATAGAAGGCCATGTGACCGTGGGCAGCGGTGATCTGGCTGCCGTGGGTGTAGTAGTTAACTGGCGCCAGGGTGTGCAGAAAACCCCAGACTCCAGCACCCAAGAAGGCCATGACCGCCGTCCCTAATGCCCAAAGCGTTGCCGCCTTGTTAGGGTGTTCACGACGCCGCTGGTTAACCATGTTAAAGGCAAAAATAGTCATCATGAAGAAGGGGATGGGCTCTAATGCCGAGAAGATGGAACCCCACCACTGCCAGTATTCAGGTGTACCAATCCAGTAGAAGTGGTGACCTGTGCCGATGATACCGGTAATCAGCGCCATGGCGATGATGATGTAGAGCCATTTTTCAATGATCTCACGGTCAACACCGGTCACTTTTATCAGTACGAAGGCAAGAATGGCACCCATAATTAACTCCCAAACCCCCTCTACCCAGAGGTGAACTGTCCACCACCAGAAGAATTTATCCAACACGAGGTTAGTCGGGTTGTAGAAGGAGAAGAGGAAGAAGACTGCAAGGCCGGTTAATCCCATCAGTAAGACGAGGTTAACGACTGTTTTCCTTCCTTTAAGAACGGTCATGCCGATATTGAAGAGAAATGCCAGTGCGACCACGACAATACCAATTTTGGTAATGGTCGGTTGCTCCAGGAACTCACGACCCATGGTAGGGAAGTACTCATTCATGGTCAAGGCAGCAAGTGATGAGTAGGGTACCAGAAGGTAACCCAACACCGTTAAGCTGGCCGCGACAAGGAAAATCCAGAACATCAGATTTGCCAGCATTGGACTGAAGAGTTCGCACTCCGACTCCTCGGGAATGAGGTAGTAGGCAGCACCCATAAACGCCATTAATAACCAGACGATAAGTGCGTTGGTGTGAACCATGCGGGCAACGTTAAAAGGGATTGCGGGGAAGAGAAAATCCCCCTCAATATATTGATACCCCATAATCAGGCCAAACAGCACCTGGGCGGTAAACAGAGCAATGGCGGCAATAAAGTAGTTTTTTGCAACCGCTTGTGATTGATAGGTCATAGTTTTATTTCACTCCTAACCTTGAATGTTGGGCGGCCAGTTAGCCGTATTAATTTCTGAGGCGTACTTCAGAAACTCCGCAATAGCGTCCAGATCTTCATCGCTAAAGTTAAACTGGGGCATACTGCGACGGCCAGGGATCCCTTGTGGGGGACGTCCTTTAATGAAGCCCATAATCGCCTCTTTGCTCTTGCCAAAGCGAACATAGACATTGCCAAGCTCAGGTGCAAAATAGGCACCTTCACCTAACAGGGTATGACATCCAATGCAGTTGTTGTTTTCCCAAAGTTCTTTGCCGCGGGCAATTTGGGGACCAAGTTCTCCGGCGAGCGCCTGGCGGTTGTCACGGCTGGGAAGGCTTCCCATGGTGTCAAACGTGAGTGCTAACAGGAGAAGAAAGAAAAACACAGTACCACCGTAGAAGATGTTCCGTGCCATCGTTTTCGTAAAGGCCTGAGCCATACTTAATTTCCTCCTCAAGGATTGTTAAAGGCAGGCGCATTACATGGGAAAACCCCTGTAGCTTCATTGACGTGTATCAATTGGCTTTTGCTTTTGTAGCAACAGGGGGTTATCGGGAAAGTTTAGGAGTTTATGCGGAATTCAGGGTGAGTGTGATGGGTGCTTACTCACCATCAAAGGTGTGTAGCATTTCGCGCCAGTTGCCTTCGGCTTCGCAACCATTCCACGGTGCTTTGCCGTAGTAGAGCGCCTCAACGGCGCTAATCTGAGTGTAGCGAGCCGCTGTCAAATTGGTTTTGCGCAGGTCCGCCTGATTGAAACTGCAGTGGTTGAAGTGGCTGGCGGTGAGAATGCTGCTGCGCCACTGGGTGTGGTTAAGATCGCAGTGGTTAAACTGACTCTTCTCGAAACTACACTCAAGCAGACGGCAGCCCGCCAGGTCGCAGGCGGTAAAGATGCTCGCGTCGAGATCGCAAATGAGCAGGCTGCTGCCACTGAGTTGACACCGCTGCCACTCACTTTGGTTTAGGTTAACGCGTTGCAGGGTGGCGTTACTCAGGTTAACGTGATTAAGTTTGCACCCTTGCCACTGGCTATCTTGGACGAAGAGATCAGTTAAGTTGCAGTGACTGAGGGTTGCACCACTTAAATTGCTACCGGTCAGGGTAGCACTACTCAGATCCAGACCGCTTAGGTTAATCCCCCGAAGGTCAAGGTAGGAGAGGTCGCTTCCCGCCAGCGACCCCTCCCTGCCACAGGCTTGCAGCAGGGAGGCGGCGTTGTCATAGCGCAGGTCAGCCATGCGCTGCGAACCTACGGACGGGAGTCATCGATAATGGTTTGTAGATCATAATCGGCATTGCCGCCGACCTGGGCGATAAGGCGTGACATCTCCTCATCCAGCGTTGCGCGATGGCTCTGATGCAGTAGGCCAACCGCAAGTTTCCCCTCATGGTTCATCTGTTGCACGCGATTCATCGCACTCATCACGTCACCAAGGTCAATCTCCTCTTCGACATCGACCACCAGATCCTTGAAATAGTTTGCAGTATCAATGGTGTTAAAGGTCGGACACTGGGAGAAGATATTGACGAAAGCGAAGCCGCGATGCTCTAGGGCGCCCTTAATCAGCCGCGCACACATTTTCGGGTTTCCGGCAAAGGCTTGTCCGACATAGGTGGCACCATAGGTCAGCATATAGAGCACCGGATCGAGGGGCTCCTCAACACCGCCATAGGGGGTGGTGTAGGCCTTCATCTCTTTGCGCGAGGTCGGGGAGACCTGCCCTTTGGTGAGACCGTAGATGCGGTTATCCATCATCACATAGCTCATATTGACGTTTTTGCGCGCCAAATGTGGCATGTGACCGCCGCCAATGGAGAAGCCGTCACCATCACCGCCAGTGACAATTACCGCCAGATCGGGGCGGGCGAGTTGGGTTCCGGTTGCTACTGCGCCTGCTCGTCCGTGCAGGGTGTGCATTTGGTAGGATTTGACGAAGTAGGGGGTGCGTGAAGAGCAGCCGATGCCGGAGATATTGACAGTGTAGTTGGGATCAAGTCCAAGTTCGGACATCGCACGATAGATGCCGGAGAGAATGCCGTAGTGGCCACAGCCGGCGCACCAGACGGGATCTATTTCTGAACGAAAGTCCTTGGGTTTCATCTCGACTTGATGAAAGTGGGCAGAGACATCATTCATGGCTCATCTCCTCAATTTTGTGAACGATCATGGCGGGGGTGAAGGGTAGGCCGCCACAAATGGTGTAAGGAATTGGCTTTAGGTTGGTTTCAGCGCGCAGAAAGTGGGAGAGCTGCCCCTGATAATTCACCTCAGGAACAATCACCCGTTGACAACTGGCGGCAAAAGCCTCGATTTGCGCAACCTGTAGTGGCCAGAGGAGTTTGGGGTAGAGTCCCTTGACCTTAAACCCCTTGGCGCGCAGCCGTGTCAGCGCTTCGCGTACCACACCGATGGTGCTGCCCCAAGCGATCACGCCAATATCGGCGTTACCTTCGCCATCCACTTCAGCGACACGGTAGTTATCAACAATGGGTTTGATTTTATTAAAGCGCTTACGGTGCATGGTCTCATGGTTATCTGCGGTATAACGTGGTGCGCCGGTTTCGCCATGCTCAAGGCCGGTGGCGATATGCATCGCCCCCTCGGTGCCGGGATCGGCCATTGGCGAGATGAGGTCAGGCGTCAGTTCATAACGCTTATATTCGCCACTGCCATCCCAGCGTTTACGGTTGACAAGGGTAAACTCATCGGCTTTTGGGGCGGGGACGGTCTGGGTGGAGAAGGCGAGGGAGCCATCGGAGAGGAGAATTACCGGTGTTTGGTACTGCTCCGCGAGGTTAAGTGACTCCACCGTCATCTCAATACAATCTTTAACGTTCTCGACTGCTAGGACAATTCGTGGCGCATCACCGTGGCCGCCATGAATGGCGAGAAAGAGATCGGACTGTTCATGTTTGGTCGGCAGTCCGGTTGACGGGCCGCCGCGCTGTACATCGACGACGAGGACGGGGGTTTCGCTCATCGCGCTCATACCGAGCATCTCACTCATGAGCGCAAGTCCCGGACCGGAGGTGGCGGTCATTGCCTTCTTACCCGCATAGGAGGCACCGAGTACCTGTGAAATGGAGGCGATCTCATCTTCGGCCTGAATTAGCGTACCGCCAATTTTCGGGATCTGTTTGGCGACATATTTGGCGACTTCAGTGGCAGGGGTGATGGGATAGGCGGAGAAGAAGTCGAGCTTTCCTAAAATGGCACCAAGGCCGACGGCTTCGTTGCCGGAGATGATGATCACATCCTTGGCTTCCCGCGCATCAGCAACACGCCATCTGTCGCTTTTTTCGAGTGTGGTGGCGTGCTCTTTACCGAGATCAAAGGCTTGCAGGTTTTTTGCCAGAAGCGCCTCTCCCTTACGACCAAATTTATCGCTGAGCACACGTTTAAGGGTGGTCTCATTAATATTGAACAGTTGTGACAGGGCACCCAGGGCAACCATATTTTTTGCCCGTTTTTCGCCAAGTTTTTTGGCGATTTCGCTCATCGGAACGGGGTAGGCGATGACCCCCTCAGGCAGATCTGGTTCAAAGTCACCGGGGCTGTCATAAACAAAGGCGGTCCCTGGGGTTAACAGATGACGGTTGAGTTCATAGGCTTCGCCATTAAAGGCACAGAAAACATCAAAGGTATCGCCCTGGTTGTAGATATGTTGATCACTAATGCGGGTCTGGTACATCGCGTAACCGCCTTTAATTTCGGCGGGAAAGGTTTTGAAGGTATAGATCTCAAGACCGGCGCGGGCACAGGCAGCGGCGATAAAGTCACCGGTTGAGATAATTCCTTCCCCCCCTTCACCGGCGACGCGGATGATGAGGTCACGTTGGGTCACTTCCATTCATGGCTCCTTAAGTTCACGAACACAGGAGAAGGACTCCTGCTTTAGGTTGGCACACCACCACCGGGCAAGCTATTGAGCAGCTTGGTTAGGAACAGGGGGTGAGTAAACGAGCCGTTTTTCTGATAACGGCCAAGGCACTAAGGGATACGGAAGGCTATGATTTTACCTGAAGAGTGTGGGTGACGCAAAAAAATAAACGGGAGAGACAGGGGGACTAAAAGGGGTGACCACGATAGTAAAAATAGGACCAAGCGATGTTATCGGTCAGTTGGCCAAGGGGGGTTAGCAGTGAGTCGTTGGGAATCGCTTCACTATCAAAGATCCCCCATACTTTAATAAACAGACGGCTACAGCCGGCGCTTTTGCGCCAGTTTATCGTCGCTGCGGGAGCGCGCTGCTGGCAGTGGGGGCAGGTGAGGGTGGCAAGGTTATCGACACTGTTTTTAATCAGGGTTGCGCTCAGACGTTCACGGCAGTGGGGACAGGCGATCGGTTTCAAGTTTTCACCAAAAATAAAACGTGGCGTAGCAAGGGGGCCAAGCAGTTCAATGTGGCAGTAGGCGTCACCATTAATCCCCGGTGCACCGAGGGCAAGGGCGGGGGAGCAGCCGAGAAAGGTGAGGTGTTGCATCAGTGCCGTACCGGGTTGATAGTCGATCCCGATTCTGTCGGGATAGGGTTCGCCGATAAAGTCGATTGCCTGCAACGTGGTGATAATCTCCCCTGTTGGCGGCAGGGGAGCCTGAGCGGGCGGCGTGAAGAGTAGGATATTGGCCAGCACGGTGGCGTTAAATCGGTGGCGTTAAATCTGCTCTGCCTGATCTTTGGCGTTGCCAGTGTAGTTGGCGGGGGTGAGCGCCTGAAGCTGGTTGATGACCTCGGCGGGGAGATCCAGTTCGGCAATAAACTGTTGCAGTGTCGCCACGTCTATGCGCTGGCCACGGGTGAGCTCTTTTAGTTTTTCGTAGGGTTTTTCAATGCCATAGCGGCGCATAACCGTTTGTATGGGTTCTGCGAGCACCTCAAGGTTGGCATCGAGATCAGCTTGCAGCAGCGGTTGATTCACTTCGAGTTTTGCGATGCCGCGCAGCAGTGACTGATAAGCGATCATTGCATAGCCGATACCGACGCCGAGATTGCGTAGAACGGTGGAGTCGGTGAGATCCCTCTGCCAACGCGAGATTGGCAGTTTATTGCTAAGATGATCAAACAGGGCATTGGCAAGCCCGAGGTTTCCTTCGGCATTTTCAAAGTCGATGGGGTTGACCTTGTGCGGCATGGTGGAGGAGCCGACCTCACCTTTAATCGTCTTCTGCTTAAAATAGCCGAGGGAGATATAGGCCCAGATATCGCGACTAAAGTCGATAAGAATGGTGTTAAAACGGCTAACCACCGCAAAGAGTTCGGCAATATAGTCGTGCGGCTCGATTTGGGTGGTGTAGGGGTTCCAATCTAACCCGAGGGACTCAACAAAGGCTTTTGCCTGTGATGCCCAGTCAATCTCCGGGTAGGCGACAAGGTGGGCGTTGTAGTTGCCGACCGCACCATTCATTTTACCCATTAGCGGGACACTAACCAGTTGTTGACGCTGGCGTTGCAGACGATAGACGCTATTGGCAATCTCTTTGCCCAGGGTTGTTGGCGAGGCGGGCTGGCCGTGAGTACGGGCGAGCATCGGTTGATCGGCATGGGTTTGGGCGAGTCGTTTCATGGTGTCGATCACTTCGTCAAAAAGGGGTAGCAGTACCAGGGTGCGAGCCTCTTTAAGCATCAGGGCGTGGGAGAGGTTGTTAATATCCTCCGAGGTGCAGGCGAAGTGAAAGAACTCATTGACCTTAAGGAGTTCATCATTGCCGACAATGCGCTCTTTAAGCAGGTACTCTATCGCTTTAACATCATGGTTGGTGGTGCGTTCAATGTTTTTCACCCGCTGCGCATCCTCGACACTAAAACCGTCAACAATGCTGTCTAATAGAGCGGTTGCATGAGCGCTGAAGGGGGGGACTTCGGTAATTTGCGGCATTGCCGCCAACCACTGTAACCAGCGGATCTCTACCAAGACACGGTGGCGAATCAGTCCATACTCGCTAAATATGGGTTGCAGATCGCTGGTTTTACTGCCATAGCGGCCATCAATCGGGGAGATGGCGGTCAGTTCGCTTAGTTGCATTTTTCTTGCCCTCGCGGGTGGGATGAGTAACAGGGGTGAAGGGCGTCGCGGCTTAGACGGCGGCACCTAACCGTTGACGTTGATAGCTGCCATCCTGAACGTGCTGGCACCATTCATGATGATGAAGATACCATGCAACTGTTTTGCCAAGGCCACTGGTAAAATCTTCTTTGGGTTGCCAGCCGAGTTCAGAGGCAATTTTACTGGCATCAATCGCATAGCGGCGATCATGGCCGGGACGGTCTTTAACAAAGGTGAGTAGATCGTGATAGCGGCTGATGCCCTGCGGATGCTGGGGAACCATCTCTTCGAGCAGATCACAGAGGGTATGTACTACCTCAAGGTTACTCTTCTCATTAAGACCGCCAATATTGTAGGTCTCGCCAACTCTGCCCTGCTCTAGCACTAAACGCAGTGCCCGAGCATGGTCGGCCACATAGAGCCAGTCGCGGATCTGTTGACCATCGCCATAGATCGGTAGGGGTTTGCCCTCCAGCGCATTAAGGATCATCAGCGGAATGAGTTTTTCGGGAAACTGGTAGGGGCCGTAGTTATTCGAGCAGTTGCTGGTCACCACCGGGAGGTTGTAAGTGTGAAACCAGGCGCGTACCAGGTGATCCGAAGAGGCTTTGCTTGCCGAGTAGGGGGAGTTGGGGCTGTAGGGACTCTCCTCACGAAAGAGTCCCTCACTGCCGAGGGAGCCATAGACCTCATCGGTGGAGACGTGGTGAAAGCGAAATTTTGCCTGATCCGCCTTGGCGAGTCGCTGGTGATATTTTCGGGCGCACTCCAGCAGGGTAAAGGTGCCGATGATATTGGTCTGGATAAAGTCTGCTGGGCCATCAATGGAGCGATCAACATGGGACTCAGCGGCAAGATGCATGATTGCCCGAGGCTGATACTGATCAAAAAGCGCCGATATGGCCGCCGCATCGCCAATATCAAGCTGATGAAAGTGGTAGTTGGGCAGTGCGGTGACCATCGCCAGCGACTCAAGGTTGCCTGCGTAGGTGAGTTTGTCGATATTAACTACGGTTAGGGAGGGATCTTGCACCGCCTGGCGCACGACTTCGGAGCCGATAAAACCGGCACCGCCGGTGATAAAAAGGGTGTTATTCACAGTGAGATTTCATCAGGTTGTCAGGGAGTAAGTAATTCTATATTAAAACAGCTGGTTTGCGGTAACCCAAAGCGCTAACGCAGGCTGATAGCCATCTGATGGATTAAAGCGGCTGATTGTCGGCCATGGCGACGGTGAGGGCGGCAATGCGTTTCGCGGCACCACCTGAACCGAGGCGCTGGCGGACGGTTTTTAGGGCGTTACGCATGGTTTGACGTCCCTGCGGATCGTTTAACAGCTGTTGCAGATGGCGGGTAATATTGGCGACCGACGCCTCCTGTTGAATGAGCTCGGGAGCGATACGCTGCTCGGCGACAATGTTGCACAGGGCGATATGGTCAACCTGAATAAGACGCGACATGAAAAAATAGCTCAGCGCCGCGACGCGGTAGATAACTATTAGCGGCACCTCCATGAGCGCAAGCTCAAGGGTGACGGTTCCCGAGGCGGTCACGACGACATCAGAGGCGCGCATGAGGGGGTAGAGTTCGCCGCGAATCACCTTAAGACGCAGATCGGGATAGGCTTTGATTAGGGCGATATCGCTATCGTTGAGGGTTGAGGCGAGGGGCAGCAGAAAAGCGGTATGGGGTGCGCTTTTGGCAATTTGTCGCGCACTCTCCAGCAGCAGGGGGAGTAATGCCTTAATTTCACTGCGCCGACTGCCGGGGAAAAGTCCAACCACTGCGGTGGCATCATTAACCCCAAAGCGGCTTTTTGCCGCCGCTTCGCTAAGGGGGGAGCCCACCTCATCAACCAGTGAGTGACCAATAAAGGTGACGGGAATTCCCGCCGTTTGGTAGATAGGTACCTCAAAGGGGAAGAGTACCGCCATGTGGTCAACGCGATCGCCAATCATTTTGACCCGTCCGCGCCGCCACGCCCAGACCTGGGGGCTGATATAGTGCAGCACTTTAATGCCTGCTGCTTTGGCCGTTGCCGCGAGGCGCAGATTGAAATCGGGGTAGTCAACAAGAATGAGCAGATCGGGACGCCGCTGCTGCAACAGTTGCCGCATTTTTTCTAGTACCGCCGCCAGTTGGCGATAGCGTAGCAGTACCTCGACAAAACCGACCACCGCCATATCGGCCGCATCGACAAGGGTCTCAACCCCAGCCGTCCGCATCTCTGCCCCGCCCATACCAAAAAAGGTGAGTTCGGGGTTTAGTTTTAGCGCCTCACGCACTAACAGGGCGCCATGTTGATCACCGGATGCCTCTCCGGCGCTAATCATAATGGTCGTCATATTCTCTTTTCTCTCACTCGCTGGGCGGGTGCTCGGCGTTGTAGACGAACTCTGCAAACTGGTGTGCGGGGAGGGGACGGCTAATGTAGTAACCCTGAATCTGATCGCAGTGAAGTTCGCGCAGGTAGTTAAGCTGCTCTTTACTCTCTACCCCTTCGGCAATCACTTTCAGGCCGAGGCGGTGGCTCATCGAGATGATCGCCGCGACAATGGCAGCATCATCACTATCGCTCTCTATATCGCGAACGAAGGAGCGGTCTATCTTAATATGGTCAAGCGGCAGGCGCTTAAGGTGAGCAAGGGAGGAGTAACCGGTGCCAAAGTCATCGAGGGAGATCTGTACCCCCATATTACGGAAGTCATTAAGAATCGCGATGACTTTGTTAATGTCGTAGAGAATCATACTCTCGGTGACCTCAATGCAGAGCGTCCCTTTGGCGGTCTCGTACTCCTGCATAATTGCAGCCACGGTTTCACATAGGGAGGGTTGCTGGAACTGTAAAGGGGAGAGGTTGACGGCTATCTGCAGCGGCGGGGTGTGCAGCCCGCTGTTGTTCCAGAGTTGCAGTTGCCGACAGGCATCACGAATAACCCACTCACCCAGCGGCAGAATCAGGCCGCTATCCTCAGCAACGGGGATAAAGCGGTCGGGAGGAATAAAACCATCCTCTTCATCAATCCAGCGCAGCAGCGCCTCGGCACCGGTAATGATGTTGCTGTTGGCATCAACCTTGGCCTGATAGAAGAGGGAAAACTGGTTATTTTCAAGTGCGTATCGGAGTTTGCGCTCCATGCGCATGCGCTGCACCGACTCATCATTCATTGAGGCGTCAAAAAAACGGAAGCTGTTGCGGCCGCTCTCTTTTACCTTATACATGGCGATATCAGCATGTTTGGTCAGGGTTTCGATATCTTCACCGTCATCAGGGAAGATGCTAATGCCGATGCTGGAGCCGACATTCACCTCGTTATCGTTGAGCAGTACGGGTTGCGAGACTTCGTTAATAATTTTGAGTGCCACATCAGCCACCTGATCGGTGCGGTGGATGTTTGGCAGGATAGCGGTAAACTCATCACCACCGATGCGCGAGATGGTGTCACTTTTACGCAGACACTGCCGCAGCCGTTTGGCGATGATAACTAGCAGCTGGTCGCCCATGGTGTGGCCAAGGGTATCGTTGACCATTTTGAAGCGGTCAAGGTCGATAAAGAGCAGGGCGAAACGGCTCTTTTCACGACGCGCACTTTCGTAGGTGTTATTTAGCAAAATGTGGAACATCGTGCGGTTGTTGAGCTCAGTCAGCGGGTCGCAGTAGGCAAGGTTCTGCAGCTGCTCCTCGGTACTTTTAAGAATGGTAATGTCGCTAAAGATGCCGACATAGTGGGTCACTTTACCCTTCTCGTCATTAACAACGTTAATGCTCAACCGCTTGGGGTAAATTTCACCATTTTTGCGTTTATCCCAAACCTCGCCCTGCCAGAAGCCCTGGCTATTAATCTGCTGCCACATTTTTTGATAGAAGAGTGCATCGTGACGTCCTGAACTGAAGTTTTTCGGGTGCAGCCCCAATGCCTCGGCGCGGCTGTAGCCGGTAATTTTGCTAAAGGTGGCATTGGCATTGAGAATACGTTGATTCGCATCAGTAATAATGATCGCCTCGCCAGCATTTTCAAAAACCTTGGCAAAGAGGCGAAGTTGATCGACACTGCGGTTACGTTCGATAATGAGTTCGTGCAGCTCTTGGTTAGCTTGACTGAGTTCTGTTGTCCGCTCCTCGACCCTGGTCTCGAGCTGGTGATGGGCATTGAGGATCTCATCAACAGCGGCTTTTTGCGCCGTGATGTCGTGTACCAACCCGGTAAAGTAACGCTGCCCCTCACTGTGAAATTCGCTGACGGAGAGCACCATTGGAAAAATAGAGCCATCTTTACGCTGCCCTGTCACCTCACGCCCGATACCGATAATGCGTGCCGACTGGCCGTTGCGATAGTGTGCGAGATAACCATCGTGCTCCTCCTTGTAGGGGGATGGCATCAGTATCGAGACATTACGCCCGACTATCTCCTTAAGGGGAAAACCAAAAAGTTTGCTTGTCGCCGGGTTGGCATCAACGATAATGCCGTACTCATTAATAATGACAATGCCGTCAACAACCGCATGAAAAGTTGATTGGTGACGTGATTCGCTTAACACCAAGCGTTGCTGGGTGTTCTCCAGTGAGTTAAAGATGCGTCGGATATGGCGATAGAACCAGTAGAAGAGTGCCTGCAGAAAGATCACCGCAAAGAGTGTCAGGAGGATGACTAAATTGCGATCATGGAGGAGATCTTTTTTGCGTTCGTCTAACAGTGAGTTAAGGCGACTGTTAATGATTTGGCGGTTGCTGTCAAACTCATCCAGTACGGCGGTGGCATCAAGAAACAGCGAATTGTCAATTTCACTGTCGATAGTTTGGTTATCAAGCGTTGTGGTGACGCGTTCAAGATAGCTGTTGGTATGGGTCAGCCAGAGATCAAACTGACGGACGATATTAACCGTCACCGGGTCGGCCTGCTGACTCAGCACATAAATGGAGCGGTCATAATCGATAATATGGAGATGGAACCGTTCAATCTGTTGCCGGATGAGCGGGGCTACCCGCGCCATTTGTGGCGCACCGGTAAATGCGTAGGTCAAGAGCCCCCTGAGGGTAGCGATACTTTCTGAAATATCAGGCAGCGAATGTACCAACACTCTTGCCAGATAGTGGCTGTCAACGGTGCTATCAAAGGTCAGATTGCCGTGGTCAGCAATATCCCGAATCAGTTTTATCAGCACTTCAATCTGATGGTTGTAGGCAGCAAACTGACGTAGCGGCTGGTCGAGATCATCCGCTTCGATAAAGAGCGCATCAAGATTGTCACGGACATAGCGTAATTGATCGGCAAGCTTAGGTGTTAGCACCCTGATTTTGTCGCCAAAGCGCCCCCTGAGCGTTTGATGCATCTGCGTACACCACCCGGTGGGAACAGCGAGACCGGCAAGGCGGCGCTGGCGGTAGCTGCGGCAGTCCTGAATGCGGGGGATGTCGATAAAGAGGCTATTTATCTGGTCGAGGGCAGTGATCTCCTGTGCGACAAAAGCGATGTCGTCATCATATTTTTTTATGATAAGTAGCGCTGCAGCAACAGAAAAAAGAACGGTTACCGTTACGATTAATAACAGATGGCGAAGGTTTATCGGTCGCTTGGTAATGGGTTTTTGTGGCATTATTCCGCTATTGTAATATGCTTGTACAGGTTATCCTATCACTATCTGCAGGGGTGTGGGCAGGGGATTGAACGGTAGAGGGGAGGTGTTTTTTTAGCCCTGTCAGGTATAATGAAAGTCGCTTCTGTTACCGGTAGCGATAGTCAAATGATTATTTTAAGCACTGTTTTTTTAATCTGTTTACTAGGGGAATCTTTATGAAAATAGCTAATCGCGTTGCGCTTGCTGCGGCAGTTTTTTCCAGCTTTGCGCTTACTCTGGCGCCCGTTGAGGCACTGCTTGCCAAGGATAGTATTAAAATTGGATCATTTCTCGCGGTGACCGGTGGTGCCTCCTTTTTGGGTGATCCGGAGCTAAAAACATTACAACTCTATGTTGAGCAGATTAATGCCGCAGGCGGAGTCAATGGCAAGCAGCTTGAGTTGGTTCACTATGACACCGCAGGGGATGCTAAAAAAGCGGTTAACTTCGTTAAGCGACTGATTAAAAAAGATGAGGTTGACATCATTATTGGCGGCAGTACTAGCGGCACTTCGATGGCGGTGATCCCTACCGTTGAAGAGGAGAAGATCCCTTTTATCTCACTTGCCGGTGCGGTCTCGATTATTGAACCGGTTAAACCCTGGGTCTTTAAGGTGCCCCATACCGATCGCATGGCGGCGGAGCGGATTTTTGCCGATATGAATCAGCGCGGCATTAGCAAGATCGCCCTAATTAGTGGTGATGGCGGCTTTGGCAAGTCAGGTCGTGAGCAGTCGTTACTGCTGGCACCCAAGCATGGCATTGAGGTGGTCATTGATGAGAGTTACGGTGCCAAGGATACTGATGTCACTGCACAACTCTCTAAAATTCGTGGCAGCAGTGCCGAGGCGATTCTAAACTTTGGTTTTGGCACCGGGCCTGCGATTGTCACCAAGAATGTGCGGCAGTTGGGCATTGATCTGCCGCTCTATCAGTCACACGGGGTTGCCTCGAAAACCTATATCGAACTCTCTGGTGATGCTGCAGAGGGGGTGCGTCTGCCTGCTGCGGCGCTGCTGGTAGCGGATAAACTGGATGATAAAGATCCGCAAAAACTGGTATTGGTTGATTACATCAGCAAGTATGAGAATAAGTATGGCAGTGCGGTCTCTACTTTTGGCGGTCATGCCTACGATGCGCTGATGATTGCTGTTGCGGCGATGCAGCGTGCAGGTTCTGCTGATAAGGCTAAAGTGCGTGACGAGATAGAGAAGACCAAAGGTTTTATGGGAACTGCTGGCGTTTTTAATATGACCCCCACAGATCACATGGGGTTGACAGTCGATGCCTTTAAGATGTTGGAAATTAAGGGTGGCGACTGGTCTATTATTAACTAACCACTTGTCATTAGGGTTAGTGTCAGCGCTATGTGGGATCAGTTACCACAACTTTTGATTACCGGGGTGACCATCGGTGCAACCTATGCACTGGTCGCCCTCGGTTTTGCGATTATCTACAACGCCTCCGATGTGGTTAACTTTGCTCAGGGGGAGTTTGTCATGATCGGCGCGATGAGCACGGTATTTCTCAGTGGTAACAGCGGCTTGCCGTTACCGCTGGCGGTGCTTCTTGCGGTGGGGTTGACCATCCTAGTGGGGATGGCGCTACAGCGCTTTGCCATTGCGCGTTCGCGGGGTGCGACGGTGGTGGCGATGATCATTATCACCATCGGTGCGTCGATTTTTTTGCGTGGCGTGGCGTTGGTTGTCTGGGGTAAGGAGATTAAGCAGTTACCCCACTTCTTCTCGGAGTCTCCCATTGTCTTGGGAAGTGCGACGCTGTTACCACAAAATCTTGTGGTGATGATTGGCGCGCTGCTGCTGGTGTTGGCGGTGCACTACTTTTTTCAGCATACGCGCAGCGGTAAAGCGGTGCTGGCGTGCTCCTACAATCGCACGGCGGCGGCGTTAATGGGGATAAATGTCGGCATGATGATGCTCATTGCTTATGCGCTTTCAGCTTTTTTGGGAGCCGTTGCCGGTATTCTTATCGCCCCGATTGCCTATACCTCCTACGATGCGGGGGTGATGCTCGGTTTAAAGGGGTTCTCAGCGGCGATTCTTGGCGGTATGGGGAGTCCGATGGGCGCGGTTGCTGGTGGGGTGTTGCTGGGGTTGATTGAGTCGCTGTCGGCGGGATATATCTCTTCAGGTTATAAAGACGCCATCGGTTTTCTTATTCTTCTTCTGGTTCTCTTCTTCCGCCCCGGCGGTATTTTCGGCAAAACTAGCGCCGAGCGGGTGTAGCCGATGCCACTTCGCGGTTTCTCCCTTCTGACACTTGTCGCCATTGCTTTACCTTTTCTCTTTCCGGATAACTATTACGTCACCGTGGTGGGCACCACTGCTGCGGTGCATGCCATGCTCGCCATGAGCCTAAATCTGTTAATGGGCTATGCGGGGCAGATATCGTTAGGTCATGCTGCCTTTTTTGGTATGGGTGCCTATAGTTCAGCCATTCTGACGACGCGTTGGGAGTGGCGGCCGCTCTTGGCAATGGTGGCGGGTCTGCTGCTTACCGGGGTTGTTGCCTACCTGATTTCGCGCCCTATTTTGCGGCTTAAGGGGCACTATCTGGCGATGGCAACGCTCGGTTTTGGCATTATTATTAACATATTATTAGTACAGACCGGGTGGCTTACGGGTGGCCCGGATGGTATTAGCAATATTCCACCGCTGTCGCTGTTGGGTTGGCAGGTCGATAGCGATCTGCGCTGGTATGGGGTGATGAGTGCGGCGGCGCTGCTGGTGTTATGGATTAATCTGAGCGTCGTCAGTTCGCGCAGTGGCAGGGCGTTACGGGCGCTGCACACCTCGGAGTTCGCCGCCCAGACCATGGGCATTGATACGACGGTGATGAAAAGTAAAATTTTTGTTCTCGCAGCGCTGCTTGCGGCTGCCGCAGGTTCGCTTTTTGCCCATCAGCAGGCATTTGTTAGTCCGGGATCGTTTAGCTTCTTCTTTTCGGTGGAGTTGGTCACCATGGTGGTTCTTGGCGGACTCGCCTCCACCTATGGGGCAATTTTTGGTGCCGTTGCCCTCACTTTTTTACCGGAGCTGCTGGTGGTCTTTGAGGATTATGAGGTGATGATCTTCGGTGCCATTTTAATGCTGACAATGATCTTCCTGCCGCAGGGTTTTTATGTCGCGGTAGAGCAGCGCCTAGGTCGCTGGTGGGCAGCGCGGCAGGGGGGCGCCTAGTATGGCGCTGCTGGAGGTCGAGGGGCTCTATAAATCCTTTGGCGGTGTGACGGCCATTGTGAACCTGAGCTTTGCCGTGGATGCGGGTCTCGTTTATGGGGTGATTGGCCCCAACGGTGCCGGTAAAACGACCCTGTTTAATATGCTTTCGGGTATCTACCGAGTCGATGAGGGGGTGATTCGTTTTAAGAAAAAGCCGATCACCCATCTCCCCCCGAATTTGATTGCCGCTGCTGGGATCTCCCGTACCTTTCAGAATTTGCAGATATTTTTTAATATGTCTGTGCATGAAAATGTGTTGGTGGGTTGTCATCTGCGCACCGCGAGCGGTCTGCTTGAGGCGCTGTTGCGTCTGCCGCGAGTGCGTCGCGAGGAGCGTCTGGTTCACCTCTGGGCGGATGCTGCGCTTGATTTTTGCGGCCTTTCTGCTTATCGCAATGAGCCGGCCGATGCGCTTCCCTATGGGGTGTTAAAACGGCTGGAAATTGCCCGGGCTTTGGCCGTTGAGCCACAGCTGTTAATGATGGACGAGCCGGCGGCGGGGCTTAACGATACCGAGTCGGCAGAGATGATCGCGCTAATTAAGCGTATTCGTGATCGTGGCATTACGGTGCTGCTGGTGGAACACAATATGAATTTGGTAATGAGTGTTTCAGATCGTCTGCTGGTGCTCGACTATGGCAGTTACCTTGCAGAAGGGAGGTGTGAGGAGATTCAAAATAACCCT